>JBBIID010000151.1:0-7305 GCA_037446675.1 Paludibacter sp. | reverse complement strand
TCAAAGCCAAACATCCGCTTCTGTTTTTGTCGTTGAAAAAACAACAGAAGGAAATTGTTCCACTGGACATTGTCCTGAACGAAAAACAACGTATTTTGCTGATTTCAGGACCTAATGCCGGCGGTAAATCGGTATGTCTGAAAACGGTGGTGTTGCTGCAATACATGCTGCAATGCGGCTTGCTGATTCCGGTTCACGATAGCAGTCGTGCAGGAATTTTCGAACGGCTATTTATCGATATTGGCGACGAGCAATCGATTGAAAATGATCTTTCTACTTATAGTTCGCACTTGCTGAACATGAAATACTTTATTCGCCACAGCCACGCGAAAACATTATTGCTAATTGACGAATTTGGAACGGGAACCGAACCGATGATTGGTGGAGCAATGGCGGAAGCAACGCTCGAACGTTTCAACAGAAACAAAGCATTTGGAATTATTACAACGCACTATACCAATCTGAAACATTATGCCGAAGATACCGAAGGAATTGTGAATGGTGCTATGTTGTACGACCGTCAGCATTTGCAACCGCTTTTTCAGTTGAGCATCGGAAATCCCGGAAGCTCATTTGCCGTGGAAATTGCCCGTAAAATCGGTTTGCCCGAAGATTTAATTGCCGAAGCTGCCGAAAAAGTCGGTTCGGAGCATTTGGACTACGACAAGCACTTGCAGGATATTGTTCGCGATAAACGTTATTGGGAAAATAAGCGTCAACAAATTCGCCTCAAGGAAAGACGCTTGGAAGAAACGTTGGCGAAGTATGAAGCCGAAATGGCGGTGATTGATAAGCAGCGAAAAGAAATCACGCAAAAAGCAAAGACTGAAGCGCAAAATTTGCTGAACGAAGCCAATGCTAAAATTGAAAATACCATCCGTCAGATATAAGAAGCACAGGCTGAAAAGGAAAAAACGAAGGAAGTCAGGAAGGAATTTGATGAGTTTAAAAAACACCTCACCCCTGACCCTTCTCCCGCAGGAGAGGGGAAACCAAAGGCTCCGATTCTGAAAAAGAAAAATGTAGAACACTCTTCTTCCTCCTCTTTGGGGAGGATTGAGGCGGGATCTAATGTTCGACTAAAAGGGCAAGCTGCTATTGGTAAAGTGATTGAAATTCAGGATAAGCAGGCGATTGTGGCTTTTGGACAAATGAAGTCGACCGTAAAACTTTCGAAATTGGAGGCAATCAGCAATACGCAGCTTAAAAAAGAAAACCGCAAATTCGACGATTTGGGAACAACGACTACTGACGAAGTTCGGCAACGCAAACTGAATTTTAAATCGGAAATTGATGTACGCGGTATGCGGGTGGATGAGGCTTTACAGGCAGTAACCTACTTTATCGACGATGCCATTATGGTGGGCATAGCTGGTGTAAGGATATTGCACGGGACAGGAACAGGTGCATTGCGGCAGATTATTCGCCAATATTTAGGCACTGTGCACGGCGTAAAATCCTATCGCGACGAACATGTACAATTTGGTGGCGCAGGAATTACGGTCATCGAGTTCGACTAATTTCTTTTCCCTTTTGGGTGACAAGTGTAACAACTCGAATTGGTATATTCGTAGTTTTTTACATTAGAATGAATTTGGTCCACTTTTGCTTTGTCCGAATGTTCGTGGCATCTGATACACGAAAATTGCTCAAAGTAGCTTAAGTTGTAATGGCAGTCGTTGCAGTTTGCCCAAACACCTTTGTGCTTTCCGCTGAAAATCGGGAAATTTTGCTTGTCGTGATCAAAATCTGAGTTTTTCCAGTTTTTATCCGTATGGCATTCTGTACATTGTGTTGAGAATTTCATGGTGGCATGTTCGGGATTTTTCGCCGATTCGTAATCCTTCATATGGCAATCGACACATTCGGTAGATGTACCTGCAAAAACAGTAGAATGGCATTTTGTGCACTCCAGATTTTTATGAGCATTGTTTAATGGAAAATCAGTCGCCGTATTATGGTCGAAAATTGAGGCTTTCCACGTTTTCATAGTGTGGCACTTTTCGCAATCCTTCGAAAAAAGTCCTTCCACATGGTTTGGGTATTGTGGTATGTAATAATTTTTCAAATGGCAATTTACGCAAGCAGTTGACCGGCCTTTGTAGCTATCGGTATGGCACGTTTTGCATTTTACGCCGATATGTCCATCGGTAAGCGGGAAGTTAGTGTTCTTGTTATGGTCAAATTTGGATGGAGAACGTCCGCTGGTGTTGTGACAGTTTTCGCAATCTTTCGAGAAATCAGCTTTTACGTGATCCGGATTTTTAGCTCCCATGTAATCATCCAAATGGCAGCTCACACACTCGGTGGAAGTTGCTGCATAATTCGCAGTGTGACAGTCGGTACATTTGGCTTTTGTGTGTGCTCCGCTCAACGGAAAATTGCTTTGTTTGTTGTGGTCAAAAGTGGTAGGTCGCCATTTTTCGGAAGTGTGACATGATACACAGTCATCCGAAAATCCAGCTATCTTATGACTCGGATTTGTGGTATAATTAAATCTGCTGGAATGACAGGACGAGCATTGTTTTGAAGTATTGCCATATCCTTTTTTGTGGCATTGAATACAAGTTAACCCCGAATGAGCTCCTGTTAAAGGGAATGTCGTAAGTTTATCGTGATTAAAATCTTTTGATTTCCAACTGAACGTGTTATGACATTTGAAACAATCGTTAGAATAATTCAATGCCACATGATCCGGATTTTTAGCCTGCTGATAATTTGCCGAATGGCAATCAGAACAAGCTGTTGAAGTGTTTGAAAATCCGTTTTGATGGCATTTCATACAGCTTGTTTCCTTGTGTGCTCCCAATAATGGAAAAATGGTTTTGGAATGATCGAATATCCTCAATTTCCAATTCTCCTGACTATGACACACGTTACAATCGAAACTTTGCGGCTTTTTATGCTTGGGCACATGGCACGAATAGCAATCGGATTTGGCATTCTCGAAAACCAAATCGGTGTGACAACTTTTGCAATCTACCGAAGCGTGTTTCCCTTCCAGCTTGAAAGATGTGCTGTCGTGACTAAAAGATGATTTTATTTTTTTCCAATCGAGTGTGTCGTGACAAACTTCGCAATTAATATTCAGCTTGTCACCATGAGGTGAGGCGACAGAAGCGCGAGAAAAATTAATTACGAACAAGAAACAAACGATTATTGAAAAAAACTTACTCATTTAATTTACGAAAGGGTTATAGATTTTTGTTTATTTTCTCGGCTCTGTAAGCCATTCCAACCAAAACAAAAATGACTGCAATGGCAATGTAAACACCACTCGGAATTGGAGGAGGTGTTCCCTGTGCATACGAGTGCATTCCCGATAAATAATAGTTTACGCCAAAAAACGTCATGATAATGGTTCCAAAACCAATCAGCGATAAGCTGCTTAGCGTAAATTGATTATTCAGTTTCGGAATATTTCGCAAATGAAGTATTATGGTATACACCAAAATACTTACGAGTGCCCATGTTTCTTTCGGATCCCAGCCCCAATAACGTCCCCACGATTCGTTAGCCCAGATTCCACCAATAAAACAGCCGATAGTGAGCATGATAAGTCCGATAATCATAGCCATTTCAATTATATAGCTCAATTCCAAAATGCTGTCTTTCAGTTTGTAACTGTTTTTCTTATTGCGAGCTACCATCAAACTAAGATTCAGAAATCCGAGCAATGCCGCCATGGCTAAAAATCCATAACTGGAAGTGATAATCGCCACATGGATAATGAGCCAATAAGATTTTAGAACCGGAACCAGATTAGTGATTTCGGGATTCATCCAACTCATTCCGGCTACAAAAAGTGCTATTCCGGATAAAATTCCCGTAACCGCCAGTGATATCGGTGAACGGCGTGCAAATAACAATCCTGAAAGTGCAGCTGCCCAACCGACGAAAATCATTGTTTCGTAACCGTTGCTCCACGGTGCGTGTCCCGAAATGTACCAACGGATTCCCAAGCCGACGCTGTATACCGCAAACACAAGAATGAAAGCATATATCGCGTACTTCAGCACTTTTTCGAGTCCGGATTTTGCCCTGAAGATATTTATCAAATGAAGCATTAACAGCAAAAAGCCCAACGAAGCATAAATAATCGCTAGTTTTCCAAAAATATCAACATTGTTATAAAATATCTCCAGATTTATTTTCCTATCGTTTGGAAGTTGTCCGCCGTTTATTTTTTGATAATTTTTAATGGTTTTCAGTTGTTGGTTGGCAGCATTCCAATTGCCTGACGAATAAGCTTCGTTTATGGCGAGTAAATAATTGTTCAATAATGCCTCGGGAGAGCCTTCCTGAACAGTTTGTTGTTGAACCGGAGTTATATTCCCCATTAAAGCATTTATTTGTTCTTCGCTCATTCCGCCCATTCCCGCAGGTGGAGTCATACCTTCCATTCCGTTCATTCCTTCGTGCGAATGGTGATGCTCCGGTTGATTCATGTCTGTTAGTTGAGCCGATATCCATTTCCCTTTTTCGTGATTTGGTTCAGGGAAAAGTGCCAGCATATTTCCGTTGTAAATCTGGTAACAGATATTTACACGTTCGTCGACGTTAATAATTTCCTTGTCGTATTTGTTGTGCGTCACCTGATCTTTTTGATAGACCTGATTTACTTTGTCTTTCAAACGATATTCACCACCATTATCAAAATCGAAAAGTTGATTGAAAGAAACATAATCGCCAACGATTCCCAACTCTTTTGCCAGTTGTGGATTGGCAACTTTTATCATGGGTTCGTTTTGCCAGTGCGCCGGGTCGGCTAGCATGCCTATTATCACTTCTGAGGCAGACATGCCGTTGTACGACGTTTCTTTCGATATTTTTCGTAAAACGTCAGACGCATAAGTGTTGAAAGGTTCAATGCGTCCCTGCGCTTCGTCCTGAATCAAAAGGCTGTTCAGTTCACTGATATGGTCTTTTTTTGAATTATCAGCTGCAAATGCAGAACCTGATAAAGCGATTAATCCGGCAAAAAGCAATACTTTTCCGCCTTTTCTTTTCTTTTGCAGTTCGTTGCTCAATTTCAGTACAGTTCTGAAACGGCTGTTTTTGTTCAACAACGTCCAAAGCATTCCCACCATCATAAGAAAATAGCCGATATAAGTTACCAGCGTTCCCCAATAGTCGTTACTCACTGATAATACAGTTCCTTTTTCGTCCTGATCGTAGGATGACTGGAAAAATCTATAGCCGCGGTATTTCAGAATATTATTCATGAAAATGCGAAAAGGTTTTTCTGTTTTCATTTCGGTATCGGTAACGGTAATTTCACTTGCATACGACGATGGACTGTTCGAACCCGGATAACGTTCCAAAATAAACTCCCGTAAAGTGATGTAAAACGGCAGCTTTTGCTTCAACATTCCATACGAAACAGACACTTTCACGTTGCCCAGTTCACATTTTGCAGATAATTGTGTTTGATTTTCAGTGCTTAATACATTAACTTTTTTGCTGCTATTACCGTCGCTAATTCTGAAAACAATTGCATCTTTTCCTTGCAGGATAATTCCTGATTTGTTCATGTCAGGAGTTATTTGAGACAAATTTTTTCTAGCTTTAGGCATATAATTTTTCAGCACAAAAACGATATTTTCGGCTTTGTAAATGGTCTTTTGATGCGCCAAACAATCAGCTCCGGGCATAAGCATCGATTCGCTTTGCTGCATCATACTCATTTGTCCAACAGGATATTTGCTTTTGAAGTACAATTCTCCATTTACATACCGAAAACTAATATCAGCATTTATGCTGTCGCCAAAGCCAAAACTAAGTCCGTCGAAAAGGTTCGATTCATTGTTAACCAGGATAAAATCCATTCCTTTGTTCATTCCATTCATTACGAATAGCGAAATGGCCGGTTCTCCGTTATTGTCGGGCACGATCGTTTCTATGGAGTTCGGAACAAACAATTCGCTCTCAACTGTTATCTCTTTGTTGCCAATATTTACGGTTTCGGAGAAATCGTTCGATTTATCCTCGGCAAAACTGGCATTAAAAGTACGTTCAACCTTTTCTCCGTTGTATTCTAAAGTGATTCCTACCGATGTTTTATCCGAAGTAATTTCGTTAGTGGTTTCACCCTGACGAATATGCATCATGCCTTCCGAGCCCCAAAAACGGGTAATGCCGGCACCGATAATCATGCAAACAAAAGCCAAATGGAAAAGTAAAACGCTCCATCTGCGCTTATTGATAAGATCATATCGGAAAATGCTTCCGATCAGGTTGATAATTAGTAGAATAAGCAAAATTTCGAACCAAACGGCATTATAGACTATTTCACGAGCATATTCAGTTCCAGAGCTGTTTTCTGCAAATGTGGCATAGCCAATTCCTATTGCAAAAATGGCAAGCAGAGCTACCGTTGTAGTCATTGAGAAAAGCACATCTTTTAGTTTCTTCATATATTAAATGCTGCAAAATTCGAAAAATACTCCTTAAAATAACAGAATAAGAATGCGATTAAATTAGTAGTATGCAAAGATATTTTATTTTTAATACAATACTGAAACAATTAGTAAAAACTTTGCAAGATTTCTGACCTCATTTTGTTAATAATTTCAATAAGTTAACCTTTTACTTATCGTTTGTACAATGATTAGTTTGTACTGTTTTGCTCTAGAAAATCAATCTTGGGTTGCAAAATTTGACGTTGAACAAATTCAAACTTTTTTTGTACATTTGTGTCTTCAAAAAAATAAATATAAAAACTCACGATTATGGCTGTTATTAAACCTTTTAAGGGAATTCGACCTCCAAAAAATTTAGTTGAAAAAGTGGCTTCACGTCCGTATGATGTATTAAATTCGGAAGAGGCACGTGCAGAAGCGGAAGGAAATCCAATGTCATTGTATCATATCATTAAACCTGAAATCGATTTTGAACCGGGAACGGATGAACATGAAGAAAAAGTATACAGCAAAGCAGCCGAAAATTTTGCAAAATTTCAACAAGACGGTTGGCTAGTGCAGGATAACGAGGAAAAATATTACGTGTATGCGCAAACCATGAACGGAAAAACGCAATATGGCTTGGTTGTTTGCGCTCATGTGGATGATTACATGAAGGAAAATATCAAAAAACACGAATTGACCCGTCGCGATAAAGAAGAAGACCGAATGAAACATGTGCGTGTAAATAACGCTAATATCGAACCTGTGTTCTTTGCTTATCCTCATCATGAAGAATTGGATGCCATTGTTGCAGAAATAATAAAAAATGATCCGGTTTACAATTTTGTTGCTCCCGGTGATGGTTTTGGTCATCATTTTTGGACAATTGATAACGCACAAA
>JBBIID010000150.1:0-7328 GCA_037446675.1 Paludibacter sp. | reverse complement strand
AATCGAAGAGTTGCCTTAAAACAATATTTTATTATATGAAAACACTTTTCAGAACATTTCTTTTTCTGACTGCCATGTTCATTTTGGAAATTTCATTTTCCTTTGTTCAGGCCAATGTTATTAAAGGTACCGTTACTTCCGTCCAAAAGGAATCGCTTATTGGGGTGACTGTAATGGTAGAAAATACAACAAATGGAACGGTGACCGATATCGACGGAAATTACGCGATAAATGCTCCGGTGAATTCCAATTTAGTATTTAGTTATGTGGGTTTCAATACAAAAACTATCAATGTGGGAAATCTCACAACATTGAATGTTGTATTGGAAGAAAAAACAAAACAACTCGATGAGCTTGTTGTTATCGGTTACGGTATCGTTAAGAAAAGCGATTTGACAGGTGCAGTAACCTCGATTAAAGCTGCCGATTTACAAAACACAGCTTCCGCAGGCATTGAAAATGCACTGCAAGGTAAAGTTCCGGGAGTTTTTATTAACAAGAAAAGTGGTGGTCCGGGCGAAACAGCTGATATAAAAATTCGTGGGATTGGATCGTTTAATGGTTCAGGTCCGTTGTGGGTGATTGATGGAGTTCAGCAAAACCCGGGCACTCAGTTTAATATGAACGACGCAGAATCGATAGAAATATTGAGAGATGGTTCAGCAGCAGCTATTTATGGTGCTTCAGCTGCCAATGGTGTTGTAATTGTAACAACAAAGAGAGGTAAAAAAGGCGACGCAAAAATTAATTTCAATTCTTATCTTGGATTTAATAGTCCAACAAATCTGCCCGATATGCTGAACACTCGCCAGTTGAAAGAATTGAGATTGGAAGATTGGTATGGAAAAGGCCGAATGACAGAAGACCAAATGTTGGCATTCCCAATGCAGTATTCACTATCGAGTGGTAAAGACATTAGAGCTTATGCGCTTGATTTTGATTACACCAATGCCGATTATAACTGGAAAGATATCCTTTTCTCGAAGGGAGCTACTCAAAATTACGACCTTTCGATAACCAAAGGAACCGATGATTTTAATTACTACGCTTCATTTAACTACTACAACGAAGATGGTACTTATATTGATACTAACTTCAAGCGTTATTCGTTCCGTCTCAACTCCGATGCTAAATTAAATAAATGGCTATCGTTTGGCGAATCACTTCAGCTTACTTACACCAACAATAATCCCAAAGCGAATGCAAATTTCCTGAACAATTACATGAGAACGTTGCCGTTCATGATGCCTTACGATGAGGATAACCAACCCGGAGGTTATGGCTATTTCCCTACAAAAGACGAAAACGGGAATCCACTTGTATTCCCCGATTTGAATGATCCGAGCAAAACCGTAGATATCAAACAAATGCTTGATAAATATGATGGAAGTAATCCACTTGCCGACGAGGAAACAACCAACGTATCGGAATCGGCTTTTAATTTGAATGGTAATGTGTTTGTAAAAATCCAACCAGTAAAAGAATTCAATATTAAAGCAACGTTGGCTGGAGGTATAGGGATGGGAAGCAACCGTACTGAGCGTGGCAGATTTTGGTATCACGAAGGAAAAGAATGGTTATCGCCAATGATAAGTCAGATTCTGAACAGAAGTTACGGACTTACCGGGCAACTTGTTGTTAACTATAATAAAACCTTTAACGATGCTCACACACTGACGATTATGGCGGGTACAGAGGGCTCGAAAGCATTTGGCGTATCATTGAATGCGCAAGCCAGCAATATGTTGGGAGACATTTTCCAAATATCAATGGCCGATCCGGAAAATAAAATTGTGAATGATGGATATAGTAACAATGCTGCTCTTTCTTATTTTGGTCGTGTAAATTATGATTACAAAGAAAAGTATTTATTAATGGCTTTGGTCAGAAGAGATGGATACGACCGTTTCGGTCCAGAACATCGTTGGGGCACATTTCCTTCTTTCTCGGGTGCTTGGAGAATATCGAACGAGAACTTTATCACAGACAATGAAAAACTAAAATGGTTGACAAACTTAAAGCTTCGCGCGTCTTGGGGAGTTTTAGGAAATTCGGGTGTTCCTCAATTCAAATATACTTCCAATTATATCACCGGATACTCCAATTATGCATGGGGAGCGACCAATACTACCGGAGATCAAACTTCGGTAACAGGACTTCGTTTGAACCAGTTGCCTAACTCTGGAATAAAATGGGAAGAAATTGCTACTACCGACATTGGATTGGATATATCTGTATTGAAGAATTCTTTGATGTTTTCATTCGACTGGTATGTGAAAAATACTTCGGATGCACTTTTTAATAGTTCATTACCCGATATGATTGGAATGGGTAAAAATGCAGCGGAAAAAATTCCGTACACGCTCAATGTTGGGCAGATACGAAATACCGGTTGTGATTTCGACTTGACGTACCGGAATAAAATTGGCAAAGACTTTAATTATTCAGTGAATGCTAATCTTGGCTTCTTTAAAAATAAAGTATTAGCAACCAACGAAGATGATGAAATTTTGATTGCTGGTCCTGTGAGTGGAGGTTATGTATCGTATACCGAAAAGGGATTTCCAATGGGAACTTTCTTTGCTTACGAAACGATTGGAGTATTCCAGAATGATGCAGAAGTAAAAAAATACAACGATTTGGCAAAAGAAAAATCGGGCAAAGATTATTATCAGGAAATAGGAACAGCACCTGGCGATTTAATTTTCAAAGATCAGAACAACGATGGCTATATCGATTCGAAAGATATTACAAATGTTGGCGATCCTTGGCCGGATTTCACTTATGGTATAAACCTGAGCTGCAATTACAAATGGTTGGATTTTAGTTTGTTCTTTCAGGGCGTTCAAGGAAATGAAATTTATAACGCATTCAGAGAAAAAACTCATACGTTCAGCTTAGATTATAACACCACTACTTATGCTTTGAACCGCTGGACAGGGGAGGGAAGTACAAATGAAAATTTCCGTTTGAGCTCTGACGATCCGAATAAAAATGAGAAACGAAATTCTACCTGGTTTATCGAAGATGGTTCTTATTTGAGATTGAAAAATATCCAAGTTGGGGTGACACTACCCAAAAGTTTTACGAAAAAATTGTTGATTTCCAGTTGCCGATTCTATGCTTCTGGACAGAATCTCCTGACTTTTACAAAATACCAAGGCTTCGATCCCGAGTTCTCAACCGGAAGCAATACAGCGTATGGAATTGATACAGGGTATTATCCACAAAGTAAATCACTGATTTGTGGTATTCAAGTTGAATTTTAAAGCCGAAAATTAAAAAACGAAAACCAATGAAAACATTCAAAATAATTGCTTTAATACTATTTACAAGCCTAACATTTTCATGTAACGACTTTCTTGAAGTGGAAAATTTCAATGGAATTCCGTCGGATGAGATTATCAATTCCGTTGAAAATGCTCAAACCGCTTTGAACGGTGTCTACAACGGGTTATATGGTCAGTATTTATACTATTTTGGTTACTATTATTACACTGATATATCTAGTGGCGAGTTGCGCTGCCTTAAAACAGACGAAGAAATTAATCCGTTCGAAAATTTTGGATATTACGATTCTTTCAGGCATGCGGCAGGATATTGGAAAGACTTGTATAGTATAATTTCGAGAGCTAATGACGTATGTACGAAAATACATAAATTGAGAAATTCGGATGTGTTGACTGAATCGGAAAATAAACAGCTGGATGCTATGATTGGGGAGTGTAATTTTCTGCGCGGATATGCATATTTCTTTTTGGTTAGGTCTTACGGAGATAAATTGCCATCTAACCCAAGCTATGATCCGAATGGATTGGGAATTCCGATAATGGATACTTTGGTAACTTCGAAAGCTCAGTTGATGAAACCAAGAAATACATTAAATGAGTGTTGGGATGAAGTTCTTCGTGATTTCGAGTCGGCTTATACTTTGTTGCCGGACTCATGGCCTGCCGATAAAAAAGGAGCAGTTCGTAAAGGTGCAGCAGCCGGTTACTTGGGACAGGTGTATATGTATATGAAAAATTATACCGAAGCTAAAAAATGGTTTCAAAAAGTAGTGGATGATCAGACTAATTATAGTTTGGTGAAAGATTATGCATGGAATTTTGATGCCTATCATGAAAACAACAGTGAATCTGTATTTGAAGTGCAATTCCAAACTACAGCCGATTACACAGTTCTAGGTTCATACTTGTGGCGACGTTTAGGACCTGACAATGTTGGAGGAGGTTTTGGTATGGTTGCCGTAAACGATAACTGGGTCGAAAAGTTCAGTACCGGTTACGAACTTACCCAATCAATATACGATAAAATACTGGCCGATATTGCAGCAAAAACCAAACCAAGCGAAACGGATATTGCTTTGCGCGAAGTTCTGAAAGTTTATCAGGGAGCAATTAATAATTCAGTTTTTTCTGCTGAGGATTTCTTTGCCCTTTACACTGGAGATTGGTCAGCTTTGGGCGACAATATTAACACTCTCCGTCGATCTGCCGGATACAGAACAAATGTAAAGAATGAGTCTGGTTGGGGAACAGTAAATAGCAGTTACGTTCGCACGATAATGAATGCTTCCAGAGCTGCTGATCCTCGTATGTATGCTTCATTCTTTGTACCGGGAAGAGATTCGATTGCGACCGATTGGGCTGCAAAAGATGTAAAACCATACCCGAATTCATATTATGGATTCAAAAAATATATTCCATACAACGCTCCGGCAAGTTGGGGAGAGGAAAAACTGGCTTATGCTGATGGATTTAATTCGATTAATCAACGTGTTTATCGCTTAGCTGATTTGTATTTGCAATATGCCGAAGTGTGTTACCGTACTGGTGATATGGACAATGCCATTAAATATCTCAACAAAGTAAGACGTCGTGCATGGGGATATTTGTTCGATGACGCATCGCTTGCTACTGCTCAGGAAGTAGATTATCCTTCTGCACTTGATTCAGGTGACTTTATGACATCGTTGCTCGCTGAAAGAGAAAAAGAGTTGTGTCTTGAAGGCATACTTTGGTTCGATTACCTGCGCTTAAATATGGCTGAGGAGCTATTTAAAGATCGTGGTTTTGATGCCGCTAAACACTATCGTTTACCCATTCCTTTGACCGAAAGACAAATAATTGGAATGGATGTGCTATTACAAAACGATGGATATTAAAAGAGAAAAAAATATTATCTGCAGATAAATTTTTTATTAATAAGTACAATTTTAAATTTAACAATCTATTCAAAATTTATTATTATGAAAAGAAAAATTATCCCTTTCTTTATTGGATGTGCCATGCTTTTGGCTCCAAGTTTTTCATTTGCACAGACTCCGGTTCCTTATGATGATTTTGAAACGGTAAATGTTTATTCTACAAATGATTGGATTGATATTGATGGTGTAGATAACGAAGCTATCTGGTCTTCGCCAAGTGTGCAAGAACAACCAATTGGTAAAGTTTTGCATGATATAGGAGTGGATCCAGTTGCTAATTCTTATGGCTTTGCAGCGAGCTATAAAGCTGTTCGTGATGATAATTATCTGTATTTGTTTGTAAAAGTAACCGACAATACATATGTCCCTTACAATACATCACTTATGACAGGCGAATACAATATTGATAACATTGAACTTTTCTTCTTCCCAGATCCAACTGATAAGAATATGGTTTATGATAATGCTGATGCTCGTCCTCGCGGATTGTCTCAATTGCGTGTTTCGGTAGGAAATACAAATAACAGAGCAACAGGTGGAGGTTATGCAATGGGCTTTGCCATAAACAATGCTATCACTGGTTTTGAATATGCAACTACTCAAACTCCAACTGGTTATAATGTGGAAATTGTTGTGCCTTGGGACATTGTGGTAGCTGACAATTTTGTTGGAAACTTGAATGAAGGCAATAAGATTCTATTTGATGTTAATATAGGTAATTGCTTGGATTATTTGAGCAACAGGGTTATCTTGCTAGGTTGGTCTGGCGACGATTTTCAAACTTGGAGATGGAATCCTAAAATGGGTGAAATGGCTTTTGCTGGCGAAGCACTAACTGCTGGCGTTGAAAATGTAAAAGCGCAGGTAATTAATCATTCATTTAACAATGGCATGTTGAAGTTGCGTGACGTTCAAAATAATGTTAATGTTCAGGTTTATGATTTGTGTGGTGCATTGGTTAAATCTACAATGTACAACGGACAAGATATTAATTTGTCGAATGTTAGTTCGGGAGCTTATTTGGTTAAAGTAGGTAACCTTGGACAGTTCAAAATCTTAAAGTAAAACATACAAAATAAAACAGGCTGTTGGGGTGAGTTCAATATCCCAACAGCCTTTGAAGTATTTAAAATCAAATAAGTCTTTTATTATACCATTTTTCACCATGAAATTCTTTCGATTATTACCATTAGTCTTGTTGCTGTTTTTATTCTCATGTGCAAGTACGCATGCTGTTTGGCTTGATGAATTGGATATGTCCAATGCAGATCAGGCTGCTGGTACGGCGCATGTGAATGAATCGATGTGGAAAACTCCTTTAATTATTGCTGGTGACACATTTAAAGGGGAGTAGGAACTCATGCTTTTGGTATGATTAAGCTGGAACTTGATGAAAACGTAAAATCATTCGAAGGAATGGTAGGCATTGATGATTCTGCCCCTGAACTTGAACTTCAAAAAGCCAGTATTGAATTTTCTATAATAGGGGATGATGAAGTTTTATGGAAAAGTGGCGTAATGCATGCCGGCGAAAAGGCAAAACAGTTCAAAGTATCGTTGAATGGTGTCAAATCACTGATTTTAGAAACTGATCATGCTGGTGATGGAATTACAGGTGATCGTGCCGACTGGGTAAATGCAAAATTTGAAGCTGCGGGTTCTGATCCGGTTACAGTAAAACGCCAACGTGAAGTTGCAAGCATATTAACTCCTGTGGAACCAAAACAACCGGTTATTAATTCGCCTTATCGTTATGGTATAAGACCCGGAAGTCCGGTATTGTTCACACTGCCTGTTTCGGGACAACGACCGATCTCATTTCACATCAACAACCTTCCTGGAGGATTAACGCTTGATACAGTCACAGGAATTATTTCAGGCAAAGTGATAAATAAAGGAACGTGGGCATTGAATGTTGTTGCAAAAAATTCTTTTGGAACAGATTCGTGTAAATTTATAATTGAAGCTGGTGATAAAATTTCATTAACTCCTCCGATGGGTTGGAATAGCTGGAATGTTTTTGGAAAAGATATTGATGAAAAGAAAATAAAGGCAATGGCTGATGCGATTGTATCTTCAGGATTGGTTAATTACGGTTACTCATACATTAACATTGATG
>JBBIID010000149.1:4181-7354 GCA_037446675.1 Paludibacter sp. | reverse complement strand
CCAAGATATACTTTTTTGCCCGCCTTAGTGAACTGATGTGCCAATTTACCAATGGTCGTGGTTTTTCCCACTCCATTTACACCAACCACCATAATTACATACGGAGTAGTTGGCAAAGCAGCATCAAAGTCAATCGGCGCTCCCGAGTTATTTTCGGCAAGTAATGATGCAATCTCTTCCTTGAGAATCACATTCAACTCGTTTGTATTAACATATTTGTCTTTAGCAACACGCTTTTCAATCCGCTCAATAATTCTCAAAGTAGTTTCCACACCCACATCCGAAGTAATCAGTACTTCCTCCAAATTATCAAGAACCTCATCGTCTACTTTCGATTTTCCGGCAACTGCTCTGGTCAACTTTGAGAAAACACTCTCTTTGGTTTTAGACAACCCTTGGTCAAGCGTTTCTTTTTTTTCTTTACTGAAAAAATTAAAAATTCCCATTATTTAGTTTTAGTTTATTCGTCGATTAATAAAAAGCTTAGAAGCATAAATTTAATCAAAATGAAATAGTAATCAATTGATTTACAATTTGCTTACATAGCGAACTACAAAATTAATTTATTTTTTCGAGCTAACCGCAAAAAAAATCCCCTCATTTCATAAAATGAGAGGATTCTTTCTATTTTTTTAGAACGATATTTACTTATTTTGTAAAATAATCTTTTACTTTATCGTTGTGTACAATTTCTTCTTGGAACATGTAAGCACCGGTTTTTGGCGATTTCACCATTTTAATAACCTTCGCAAACGAACGTCCTTCACCTTTTTGCATCGATGCAACCGCTTTCTTAGCCATAATTCAGGTAGTTTATTTAATTTCTTTATGAACAGTTACTTTTTTCAAGATAGGATTGTATTTCTTCAATTCCATACGTCCCGGTGTGTTTTTTCTGTTTTTCACAGTAATATAACGCGATGTTCCCGGCATACCGCTTTCTTTATGCTCAGTGCATTCCAGAATAACCTGGACTCTTGCTTCTTTTGATTTCTTAGCCATGCTGTTATTTCCTCCTTAAATTATGCGTATAAGTAACCTTTTTCCGACGCTTTTTTAATGGCAGCATCTAATCCAATTTTGTTAATTGTGCGTAATCCGGCTGCTGAAACGTTCAGGCTAATCCAGGTATTTTGCTCTACCCAAAAGAATTTCTTTGTAAACAAATTCACATCAAAAGTTCTTTTTGTACGACGTTTTGAGTGCGATACATTGTTTCCAATCATTGCTTTTTTACCGGTGATCTGACAAATCTTTGACATTTCTATATCTTTTTATTATTTACATTTTTTCTCAAAAACAGTGTGCAAAAGTATAGCATTTTTTTCAGCTATGCAAGTATTTTGCCGATTAATTTCATTAAATATCCCACATTAACACCAACCGAACTTTAACTCACTGAATAAAAATCAATTAAATTCAATTATTTCTTTCAAAAGGATAAGCGCTGCTTGCGATGAGCGAATGATATTTTGCTCGCGTAACCCGCCAAAATGAAACAATCGCGTAATGGATTTTTCTTTCGAACAAACAGAAATCCAAACCGTTCCTACAGGTTTTGCCTCAGTCCCTCCAGAAGGTCCTGCAATTCCGGATGTTGCAACTGCAAAATCGGTTTTAAATCGCTCCATAATTCCTTTTGCCATTTGTTCTACCACCTGTTCGCTTACTGCTCCATATTTTTCCAAATCATCGACCGATACCTTCAAAAAATTCGATTTTATTTCATTGGAATAAGCCACTATCGATCCTTTAAAATAATCGGAACTTCCCGGCACAGAAGTGAGCTGATGAGCAGCATAGCCGCCAGTACAACTTTCGGCAGTTGCCACAGTCATATTCTTTGATTTCAGCAAATTACCAATTAGTTTTTCCATCGAAACATCTTCAAATGCAACAATCGAATTTCCTAAAATCGGCTTCAATTTTTCAATCTGCTGGTTCATAATAAATTCAAGTTCCAACAAATTATCCAGCAAACCACTCAATCGCAATTTTACGATTGCATAATTAGGTAGATATGCCAAACTGATAAAATCGGGAAGTTCATTTTCCCATTCCGCAATTTTTATTGCCAGAGCAGATTCTCCAATACCGTAAACCTGCACTGTTTTATGAAGTAAAACCGGAGTTTCAAAATGCTTTTTAAGTCGTGGAATAATTTCGGTTGACATGGCATTTTTCATCTCGTATGGCACGCCGGGCATCGAAACAATTACTTTTCCATCTTTTTCAAACCAGGTAACAGGAGCTGTTCCTACAGGATTTTGAATTACCGTACAATTCTCCGGAACCATCGCCTGAGCCCGCGTCAAATCGTTTATCACAAAGTTAGGACGCGTCGCAAACAATTTTTCGATATTCTCTATTACCGACGGATTAAAAACAAGTTTCGTATTGAAATATTCAGCTAATGTTTGTTTAGTAATATCATCGTTTGTAGGTCCGATTCCACCCGTAAAAAGGACTACATCCGCCCGTTCGAGAGCGGCATTCAACGATTCAACAATATGCTCTTTTTTATCGTGAATCGAGGTGATCTGCGCCAATTCAAAACCTACCTGATTAAGCTGAGTAGCCATCCAGGCCGAATTTGTATCTACAATTTGCCCGATAAGGATTTCATCACCAATGGTTATTATTTCAACCGAAACTCTTTTTGTTTCCATCTTATCTGTTTTTTAATTCTTTATCCGCAATTTCCAGCTGCTCGAACCATTCTTCTCCAAATCGCCGGATCAACGGTTCTTTCAAAAAGCGATACACCGGAACTTTTAATTTTCCACCCAACTTACGGGCGCAATTGCATATATGCCAGCGATGATAATTTACAGCCGTAAATTCATCGTACTTTTGCAAACGAACCGGATATAAATGACACGAAATAGGTTTGTAAAAATCAGTTTTCCCTTCGCGATACGCTTTTTCGATAGCACATTTACAAATGCCTGATTCATCGGTATAAGTAAAAACACATTCAGCACCGTTCACTATCGAAGTTACAGGCTCGCCATCTTCATCAATATACGAAACACCTTGCTTATTTATCACCTCTTTCGAAACATCCGACAAATCATCCAAAATCACAGGCAATAAATCTTCGATTATTTTTACTTCTTCTTCCAATAACGGAGCTCCGGCATCACCTTCGATACAGCAAATCCCTTTACATG
>JBBIID010000149.1:0-4160 GCA_037446675.1 Paludibacter sp. | reverse complement strand
AGACGAATTTCTCGTCCAATAAATCAAGACTAACTATTGTATTATCTATTTGTAACATTCTAATCTTTATATAAAAACTTATTTATCCTGATTACTTTTTTATGATTTTTCTTCACCACCACCTTTAAGCACAGGAACACTTATATGGTATTTTACCGCCAGAATTCTCGTGAGAATAATTGCGCCAACTGAAAGTATCTGATTCAGAATGGAAGTAAATCCAAGCGTATGCCCGATATAAAAAACGACTCCGCCTATAACACAGGCAAGCGCATAAATATCTTTCCTAAAAATCAATGGGACTTCATTTATCAAAATATCACGAATAACTCCACCAGCAGAACCGGTAATCATTCCCATAATAATCACCACCCAGAAAGGAAATCCAGCAGCCAATGTCTTTTCTATTCCAACCACCACAAACAATCCAAGTCCAATGGTATCGAATATAAAAAAGGTATTGGAAAGACGGATAACAAACTTTCCGAACAGAATAACAAAAAGGAGAGCCAAACCTGTGATAACCACATACGACGGTTGCAACATCCAAAAAGGCGTTACGTTCAACAATAAATCTCGAATCGTACCGCCTCCGATAGCAGTCACCAATCCCACAACATACGCTCCAAACCAATCGAATTGCTTCGCCGAAGCCAGACGGATTCCACTGATTGCAAAAGCAAAAGTGCCGGCATAGTCGATTAAATTAATGAAATTCATACGTTTTTATCCAAATAGGTTCTTGTTATAAAAAACAAAAAGCGCATCAAAATGATTTTGATACGCTTCATTATCTATTTTGATTTTCTTAGTTTGCAGGAGCTGCAGGTTTTTCTGCCGGAGTTTCTTCAGGAGTTTCGCCGAAGTTTGGAGCTACAACACCTGGTTCAGTCTGTTTAGCCTCCTGTACTTTATCCTTAATTTCTGATTCGTTAGCCGAAACTCGTCCCATATTTTTATGAACGCCAACTGCTGCTACTGACAAAACAACAACTGCAATTACCAATCCCCAGGTTGCTTTTTCGAGAAAGTCAGTCGTTTTGCGAACACCCATAATCTGATTCGACGATGAGAAACCGGCAGCTAATCCACCTCCTTTTGAATTTTGCACCAAAACTAACAAAGTAAGCAATACTGAAGCTATTACAATTAAATTGGTAAGAAGAACGTACATAATATCTAGTTTATTTTTTTGAGTTTTCTATTACTTTTTCCAAAAATCGAATTTGGTCTGCAAAGTAAACACTTTTTTTCGGATTATTCAAATTTAATTTCCTCAATATTGCAATTGCTTCGGAGTATTTTTTGTCTTTAATCATTTTTTTCGCAAGCACCTCCTGATTTTCGTTCTCTGAAGACTCAACATGCTTATTTTTACTGATATCCGCACTCACATCCTTTGGCTTATTATCAGAAGTTCCCGTAACTAAAGCTCTGGCTGATTTCAACCTTTCAGCCAAATTTTTAAGCGATTGTTTAGTGTCGCCTCCTTCCCGTTCGAGGTTCTCCATCATATCAAAATAGTCTCCGTGCGAAGATCCCGCATTTTCGCGCCTATATGGCTCTGCCGAAAGTTTTCTATCAGGATGAATATAATAGTACAACCACCTTTTGTTGCTTGTATACAAGGAAGCCAGCTTGAGATTTGCTCCAAAGTGAATGCTTTGAGAAATCTGTAACGCCTTGGTGTAAAGAAGTCGTGCCTGCACAAATGACGGATAACGCTCGACAAGCTCTTTAAGATCCGACAAATTATCCGGAGAGACATTTTCGGGATGTCGTACAAGTGCTATGAAGTCGTTATGATTCATCTAATACAGTCAAAATTAAATTGTCAGATTCTACCATCTTGCCACCGTATCGTTATAGATATTTTCAGCAATTTCTTTCACCATTGTTTTCATAAGCTCATCCTGAACCTCCGAAAGCATCCTACTGCTATCAAATGTTTGGTAAGCAATGTAACTTTTCTCAAAGTCCTCTTCGGGATTTTTATTATTGGTAAAACGAACTTTAACTGTCATTGTCAGCTTGGTTTCAGCGGAATATGAATCGGCGCTAATGGCCATCGGAGTTAATTGATAACCAATAATTTCGCCTTCAATATTCATATCTCCACCTCTTTTCAAAAGTTGAAGCCTGGTCTGTTTACTGTAAGTATCTCTTAATGTTTCGGTAAATTCCTGCGCCAACGGCGGATAAATCAATTCAGCCGTATTCGGAAAATCGACAATGGAAATTGATTTTGTTTTGGTATAATCAATGGATGCGCCATTAAATTTATATGAAATAGTGCACGATTGAAAAAATACGAATATAGCCAATACGATCAACAGTTTAATTAGCTTTGCATAAACCAACCACTTGACAATTGTTTTCTTATTCAATTCCATATTCTTTGATCTTTCTGTAAAGAGTTCTTTCCGATATTTTTAATTCTTCTGCGGCAGCTTTACGCTTGCCGCGATGTTTCTCAAGTGTTCGTTTTATCATTTGACGCTCCATATCCTCTAACGAAAGTGGCTTCTGAATAGACTCAACTTCGTGATACACCTCAGCTTCCTGAAAATCATCCACGTCATCTACATCAGCATATTTAGGCGTCTCCCGTTTAATGCTATCTGCTTTTAAATCAAGATTAGCATTTTGTTGGTTTACAAAGGTATCCATTTGAGCCAAATATGATGGTGCGAAATGGCTTTCTTCCTGATGTACTTCCGGAGCTTGGCCATTCATTATGTTATGAACCAATTTTTTCAAATCATTCATATCCTTTTTCATATCAAACAATACCTGATATAAAATTTCGCGTTCGCTATTGAATGATTTCTGCTCGCTTCCTGAACCAGAGAATAATGCCGGCAGTCTTTCAATGTCATCTTTTGGCAAATATGTTCTCAAATTCTGAACATTAATTTCTCGTTGCTGTTCAATAACCGATATTTGCTCCGTGATATTTTTAAGCTGCCTTACATTTCCATTCCAGTAATAATTCGCCAATAATACTTTTGCCTCATCTGTAAGTTTAATGGGTGGCATTCTGTATTTTTCAGCGAAATCTGATGCAAATTTTCTAAAGAGAAGTACAATATCTTCTTTCCTTTCCCTCAAAGCCGGGACAGAAATCGGAACTGTATTTAAACGATAAAACAAATCTTCTCTGAATTTTCCATCTCGAATGGCTTGTGGCATGTTCAGATTCGTTGCAGCCACAACACGAACATTTGTTTTCAATATCTTTGAAGAACCCACTTTTATAAATTCTCCGGCTTCCAACACACGTAATAAACGTACTTGTGTAGAAAGAGGTAACTCTCCAACTTCATCTAAGAAAATTGTTCCACCATCAGCCACTTCAAAATATCCTTTTCTATCCGAAGTTGCTCCTGTAAACGAACCTTTTTCGTGTCCAAACAATTCGGAATCAATAGTTCCTTCGGGAATTGCACCACAGTTCACAGCTATATAAGGACCATGTTTCCTGTGACTGTAATGATGAATAATTTGAGGAAAGTTTTCTTTTCCAACTCCACTTTCACCTGTTATTAACACCGAGAGATCAGTTGGTGCCACTTGCACGGCAATATCTATAGCTCTGTTAAGTAATTCGGAATTGCCTATTATTCCGAATCGTTGCTTCACTGCTTGTATTTCTGATGGTTGCATAATAAAATTACAAATAAAACTGCAATTATGACATGATATTCATGACAAAATTAGCAAAAAATAAAATATAAACAGTAATAAAACATCACAAAACATCGGAATAAATCTATAAACGAAAAAAAGCCCTGCAAGGATTTAATCTCCATGCAGGGCTTTTTAAAAACGGCGGCTATCTACTCTCCCACTTTACAGCAGTACCATCGACGTGGACAGGCTTAACTTCTCTGTTCGGAATGGGAAGAGGTGGAACCCTGTCGCTATAACCACCTAAATGTGAAGACCAGCCCCCTAAATCCCCCGATAGGGGACTTATAGAAACCTGTCTTGTATAGGTTTATAGAATATTATTGAAAGAAAAAAGAGTGAAAAATGTGCAAAGAGCAGTTTGTTTTGTTTCCCTCGTCTTTCTCCCCTTTTTTGGGAGGGGTCGGGGGAGGCTAAAAAAGCTTTCGGGCAATTAGTATTACTCGGCTCTACATTTCTGTTGTACACCT
>JBBIID010000148.1:0-7388 GCA_037446675.1 Paludibacter sp. | reverse complement strand
ATGCTTTATAGTTGGAATATTGAAAATTGTTTTAAGCTGGTTCAAAAATACAAATTCATCTTCCGGATTTTCCAAATCTCCAATCACTCCTGCTCCTACCTGATTCCACTGATTTTCCAGTGCAATAATATCATAAGCCGGTTCTTCGTACGGATGCGATTTAAGCATAGCCTGTAATACCTTAAATTTAAGATACTCTGGTAAAATGACTTCAATCTTCACCTCTGCTTCGGAATGCAATTCATTTATATTTCCAACAAAAGGCTGTGCTTTTTCATTGGCTTTAAATGTTCCCAATCCTTCGATATTAAAACTGCAATTTTCATAATTCCCGATATAGCCTGCTCCTGCATTGAACATAGCTTCACGAACTGCATAAGAGTGTAAACGAGGCACATAAGTAATCAACTTCATCAGTGAATGATCTTTGGGTTGAAGAATTTTAACGTTCGTCAAACCTATTTTTTCTGCCATTTTTCCACTTACACCAGTAAGTACATTGTCAATATTGGTGTGTGCTGCATAAATTGCCACATCATTTTTTATGGCTTTAATGACACATCGCTGAACTTCATTTTGCCCAACTATTTTTTTCAAACCACTAAAGATAAGTGGATGATGAGAAACGATTAAATTACACTTTTTCGCAATTGCCTCATCTACAACTTCTTCAGTAACATCAATACAAATAAGAACAGATGTAATTTCCATTTGCAAATTACCAACAAGCAACCCCGCATTATCATAACTTTCTTGCAATGACAATGGAGCAACTTCTTCAATTAATTCACAAATAGATTTTACATTCATTCGTTTTTCGGCATTAATCCTATTCTGAGACTGTTTCTTCCTGTTTTTCTTCTGTTAGAAAATCGGTAATATTAGCATTAATAAGAATATTGTACCAATTGATCAATTTTCGAATATCACTAGGATATACGCGATCGCGATCGTAATTTGGTAAAATTTCTGACATATAAGCACGCAACTTGTCATTATCAGATTTCGGATCTAATGAACAAACTGCTCCGTTTTCCTTCTCTTTTACCGATTCGAGTACATTTGCAAGAGCAACTTCTTCTGTTTCGGTAAACATTGCAATATCTCCAAGAGACACCACTTTATCCCTTGTGTAAGCCGGGATTCTTTTTCCATCAATCAACGATTCTACAATCAGCATGTTCTTCCCTTGCGAAACAAGTTTAAAAAGTCCGGGTTTACCGGTTAGAGATAAAATTTCTTTTAACATAGATCAAATTTACTTGACAATTAGTGTGTAATGATAAAATTATGTTTTGCTACTTTTCACTAAAATAGCAATTACAAATATAATTCAAATTCGGTTTCTCTCAATTTTAATTATTAATTTTTAATTATTAATTGAGTAAGTTCGTTTAACTTTATTTTTCCTTCGTAAATAGCTTTTCCTGTGATAACTGCCGGAACGGCGGCTTCATGCAAAGTTTCAATATCCTTAATGGAACTAACTCCACCGCTGGCAATCAAATACATCGACGGTTGGGCAACAAGCATTTTTTTATACAAATCGATAGCCGGTCCTTGCAACATGCCGTCTTTACTAATATCGGTGCAAATAACTTTGTCGATACCTTTATCCATATATCCGGTTATAAACGGGAGTAAATCGAGTTCGGTGGTTTCTAACCACCCTCCCACGGCTATTTTCTCATTTTTAACATCAGCTCCGAGAATTATTTTCTCAGCTCCAAATTTTGAAATCCATGCGGAAAAGACTTCAGGATCTTTTACAGCTATGCTCCCACCCGTTATCATGCTGGCTCCGCATTCAAAAGCGATTTTCAAATCTTCGTCCGATTTTAATCCTCCTCCAAAATCAACCACCAAATTTGTTTTGCTACATATTTTCTCCAAAACTCTATGGTTTACAATATGATGCGCTTTTGCACCATCTAAATCGACCAAATGCAACCGACGAATTCCGGCATCCTCAAACATTTTTGCCACCTCCAGCGGATTTTCATTATAAACCGTTTTCTGATTGTAATCACCTTGGGAAAGTCGAACACATTTTCCATCAATCAAATCAATCGCAGGAATTATTTCTATCACTTTATAGCTATTTTATTATTAATCAAAATATTATGCACATATACTTTTTTCTTGAAAACAAAAGTACAAAAATAGATGAGAACGAACAAGAAACAGACTAAAAGAAAGAATCTAACGTTAAATTTATGCTGTGCATGTAATATTTTTACGTTATTTAAGTCATTCTATATATATTCTTAAAATTTAAACCAAAATTGAATTTTGAATTTTTACATTGCATAATTATACATACTTTTATAAAATAATTATACAAACTAAAAATTTCAACTAACAAAAAGAATATCAATAAATTATTAATTATTTTGCCGCTTTATTTTATGCAAATAAAAAAAATCTTATCAACTCTCTGTCTAATATTCTTTTTGTGTGTTAATAATTTCTCTCAAATAAAAAAAAGCGTAGAAGCATATCCAATAAACTCTCCTTTAACTATTGATGGAAAACTAGATGAAGCTGTATACAAGCTTGCTAAACCGGCAAAAGACTTCATGCAAATCCAACCATACAATGGAAAACCATCCGTTCAACCCACCGAAGCTTACTTTTTCTACGATCAATCGGCCATTTATGTGGGAGCTTTTCTGCATGAAAATAGCAAGGACAGCATCTATAATTACCTGACTGAAAGAGATAATATTGGCATGTCGGATTATTTTGGAATATATATCGATCCATATAATCAAGGGCAATTGGCCTACGGTTTTTTTATAACTCCTGCTGGTGTTCAGGTCGATATTAAAGCTGTGAAAGGCGATGGAGATTATGAAGATGGTAATTGGAATGCTGTTTGGGAAAGCAAAACAAGAATTACAGACGAAGGTTGGATGGTTGAAATGAAAATTCCTTACTCTGCCATACGATTTCCGAAAGATTCGAGTGGAAATTGGGGGCTAAACATGTTTCGAAATTTTCGACGCTACAGCTCTAACAATTCCTGGAATTTAGTGGATAGAAAAGTTTCCGGCTTCATTCATCAGGAAGGTGAACTTACCGGGATAAAAAATATTAAAGCTCCTGTAAGACTTTCGCTTAGCCCTTATATATCAACTTATTTTGAGCCTCAAAACAATCAGGCAAGTTCAAAATTCCTGTACAAAGGAGGATTGGATTTAAAATATGGATTGAATGATGCATTCACATTAGATATGATGTTGATTCCTGATTTTGGACAAATACAGTCTGACGATAAAAAGCTGAACCTATCTCCTTACGAATTATATTATGATGAGAAAAGACAGTTTTTCACTGAAGGAACTGAATTATTTCAGCGTGGCGATATTTTTTACTCCCGAAGAATCGGCTCTACTCCAAAATTCTCGGCAGATGATTACCTAAATGAAAATGAAAATGTTGATTATAATCCGAGCGAAACACAGCTTATAAATGCGACCAAAATATCAGGACGAACCGATAAAGGTTGGGCATTCGGAGTGCTCAATGCAATGTCTTTGGAGTCGAATGCGATTGTAAAAAATGAAATAAACGGTAATTCGCGGAATGTTACAGTGCAACCATTTACTAATTATAATGTAGCCGTTGTTGATAAATCTCTGAAAAACAATTCATATATAAGTCTTATTAACACTAACGTCAGCATGTTTGGCAATCCTTTTCATGCCAACGTAACAGCAACGGAATTTCAATTTCGAGATAAAACAAAAACATATGTTTTAAAAGGCAAAGGTGGCGTTAGCTTCCGAGGCGATAGTGTGAGCGAAAATGGTTATTATGGTTCGTTAAAGCTTGAAAAAAATAAAGGTAAATTTTTCTGGGGACTTTCTGAAACAGTATTTTCTGACAAATATAATCCTAATGATTTAGGCTACTTACAAAAAAACAACATTATGACAAGCGAAGGCTGGTTGTTTTATCAGATTGTTGATCCGTTTTGGATTATCAATGAGTGCAATGGCGATGTATGGTTAAGTTATAATCGCATATACAATCCTAATACACTGTACGATACAGCGATTGGTTATGATTTTATGATCAGATTTAAAAATAATTATACGCTATTTTCAGATGGTAAAATGACGACTGATCAATATGATTATTATGAGCCGCGAGTACAAGGTCGTTTCTATGTTAACCCCTATAAAAGATTTTTGAATTTTTACCTTAACACAGATCAACGTAAAAATCTGAATTTTTCATTTCATTATGGACTTGTAAATCAGCCTAAAATCAATCAAATTGAACACGATTTCGATATTGAAGCCAGTTTGCGCATCGGACAACGATTGCAGTTAGAGTACGATTTAGGAAAATATAGTTCGAAAAATGAATACGGATTTGTAGATTATAATTCTGCCGAAGATTCAATCACATTTGCTCGTAGAAATGTGGAAACATTTGCAAATAAGTTGTCCGCATCTTACATACTGAGTAACAAAACGAGTATTTCAGTTCGGGGACGTCATTATTGGTCGGGCGTTGCCAATAAAAATTATTACTTACTGCAAGAAGATGGAAGCCTATCCAATTATGCTACTTATGCAGATGCAAAAAATCAGAATTACAATGCTTTTACTATCGACATGGTCTTCAGATGGATATTTGCTCCGGGTTCGGAATTTTCGTTTGCATGGAAAACATTTTCGTATGTTGATGAAGAAAATCTCAATTACAGCTACGCGAACAATTTGCAAAAATCATGGAAAGAGCAGACAGGAAGCCTTTCAATGAAGGTTCTTTATTATATTGACTACAATAATTTATTTAAAAAGTCAAAGAAAATATAACTCAATCAAATTCGCCTATTGTTTTTTCTATTATCTTAATACATTCCATTAGTTGTGCTTCGGTAATAACTAATGGAGGTGCAAATCGGATAATATTGGTATGAGTTGGTTTTGCTAGCAATCCATTCTCCAGTAATTTCAAACAAATATCCCAGGCTAAGTTTTTTTGTTCTTTATTATTGATTACCAAAGCATTTAACAATCCTTTCCCGCGTACGAATAAAGCTACATTCGACTTTTCACACAATCTTCGCATTTCTTTACGAAAAATATCACCAAGATAAAGAGCTTTCTCAGCCAGATTCTCATCACGAACTACTTCTAAAGCAGAAATAGCAACTGCTGCCGCCAATGGATTTCCACCAAAAGTGGATCCGTGTTGCCCTGGCTTGAAAACGTCCATAATATCATTGCCAGACAATACTGCCGAAACCGGATAAACTCCTCCAGACAACGCTTTTCCTAAAATTAAAATATCGGGATGAACATCTTCATAATCGCAAGCTAACAATTTTCCTGTTCGGGCAATTCCCGTTTGTACTTCGTCGGCAATAAATAATACATTATGATTTTTGCAAATTTCGTAGCATTTTTTTAAATAACCATCATCAGGAACATATGCTCCGGCCTCACCTTGAATAGGTTCCACCAAAAAACCGGCAATGTTTGACTGTTCGTTTAAAACTGCCTCCAATGCTTGTGCATCGTTATAAGGAATTACAATAAAGCCCGGTGTAAAAGGGCCATAATGAGTGAAAGCATCTGAGTCAACTGAAAATGAAATAATTGTTGTCGTTCGCCCATGAAAGTTATTTTCGCAAACTACAATTTGAGCCATATTTTCTTCGATCCCTTTTTTCTCGTATGCCCATTTCCGGCAAAGTTTTATCGCTGTTTCCACTGCTTCAGCGCCTGTGTTCATTGGCAAAACCTTATCATAACCAAAATATTCCGTTACAAATTTCTCGTACAACCCTAGTTTGCTGTTGAAAAATGCACGAGACGTAAGTGTCAGCTTGTGAGCCTGTTCTACAAGAGTGTTGATAATTTTAGGATGGCAATGTCCTTGATTGACGGCAGAATAAGCAGAAAGAAAATCAAAATAACGCTTTCCATCTACGTCCCAAACAAATGCACCTTCTCCTTTTTCCAACACAACCGGAAGCGGATGATAGTTATGCGCACCAAATTTATTTTCCAATTCCATCAATTCCGAAGCGGAATATTTCATTTCTCCCATAATATTGTCAATTGAAACCTCAGCTAGATAAAGTAACCAAGGATAAATTCATTATTCAAATACAAATTTAAAATATTTCAGCCATCATACAACGTACACTTCCGCCACCAATAGTTTCTATTGTCGGAATTGAAACGATAACTAGATCATTATAAACAGATAAACATTTTAACTGCTCATCGTTTAAAGTATCGTGAGCAGATTGGGACATAACCAATAATTGTTTTCCATCTTTTGTTTCAACTTGCAACACATTTCCTGCAAAGTGGAGCATTTGTTCCTCCGAAATTATAATAACTTCTTTCCCTGATTGCCTTAGTTCAGCCAGCACTGTATTTTTCTCATCTTCATCATCGATACAATCTGCACAAATCACAGCATATTCATTTGCGACACTCATCAGCACATTGGTGTGATATATCGGCAGTCTTTTATCATTAACAGTTTGATTAGCATGAAAATAAATTGGTTTAAACTCAAATACTTTGCAAAACTGCAAAAATACTGTTTTGTCCGTCCTTTCCGATAAAGCAGCATATGCAATTCTATTCACCCGATCAAGTATCATGCTTCCGGTACCTTCCAAAAACTGATTTTGTTCTTCCCAAAATGTAAAATCAACTATATTACTGATATCACAATGCTGCTCATTCAGATCATCAAGAATATCTTTTCTGCGTTCCAATCTTCTATTCTCTGCAAACATTGGGTACAAAACTACTTGCCCTTCACCATGAAACGAAACCCAATTGTTGGGAAATATCGAATCCGGAGTATGAGGCTCGAATGTATCTTTAATTACCACTACATCTATGCTATTCGCAGATAAAATCCTAACCATTGCTCTAAATTCTTTCAACGCTAAACTCTGAATATCAGCACTATTTTTTAAGGAATTCATCTGAAAATGATTATTAACAGCAGTCTGCTCATTAAAACCAAATGCAACGGGTTCAATCATTAATATTTTGCTGGTTATTTGCTTTCTCATAGCTTAATTCTCCCTTATTAGTGGCAAAGTTGAACAACGCAACAGTCCACCCATTTTAGAAATTTCAAAATATGGTATCCGTTCAACGGTCATTCCCCAATTATTTTCAAGATGGCGGTTTAAACGATCGAATTTTTGTTCGGAAACCACAACAGAAGGAGAAATTGAAAACACATTAGCGTTCATATAGTACATTTCTTCCTGTGTGATTTCAAAAAGATTTTCTTTTAAAAAAATTTCATAAACCTTTCCTTCTTCTAAAATTTTGTATTCTTTAGCCAAATCTGTTTTTAATTTTCCATCTTCATATTTCATCAAACCAGAA
>JBBIID010000147.1:0-7421 GCA_037446675.1 Paludibacter sp. | reverse complement strand
AAATCGTCCTTCCGGAATTTCTGAATACGGGGCTGGAGGCAGCATTTTCCAACATGAAACAAATCCTTCGAAACCAGTTCATAATGGAAGCTGGCATCCCGAGGAATATCAAAATCGCGTACATGAGAACGCAATAAAAGATATTAATAGTTCTCCTTTTGTATGGGGTACTTTCTTATGGAATATGTTCGATTTTGCTTCCGACTACAGAGCCGAAGGCGATCAGCATGGCATAAATGACAAAGGGTTGGTAACTTACGACAGAAAAGTAAAAAAGGACAGTTATTACCTGTACAAGGTAAACTGGAATAAAGAACCAGAGATTTATATTGCCAGCAGAAGATTTAATGTCCGCGAAGAAAGCAAAACTTCAATTACTATCTACTCTAATTGCTCAACAGTCGAGCTTTTTGTAAATGGTTTGTCATTAGGACAAAAAAACATATCCGCAGTAGATGCCGGTATTTTTCGTTGGGATAATGTGGCATTGAATCCAGGCGAAAATACGA
This sequence comes from Paludibacter sp., assembly GCA_037446675.1. Taxonomy (GTDB): domain Bacteria; phylum Bacteroidota; class Bacteroidia; order Bacteroidales; family Paludibacteraceae; genus Paludibacter. Next base: position 6,912 of record JBBIID010000147.1, on the reverse strand, counting down.
TTAAAACTGTTGGTGCAGGTAAGGAATACAAAAAAACAGATGAAGTAAAATGGACTCGCATATTAAGTAAATCAACAGAGCTTAACTCAGACGAATTATTAATAGATAACAAACGGAAGGAAATTGTCCTCGTCAAAAATCTGACAGCTAGTGAAGTCTGCTCTTTAATTAGAAGTAAAAATAGAGCCGAGATTAACGTACAAAACAGCGATGGCACAGCCGTTCAGTCGGAAAACCTGGTAAAAACAGGTATGAAGCTAAAGGTGACATCTGAAGATCGGACAATTATAAGCAATTACACCTTTGTTCAGCCGAGTCATTTAGCCATTAAAAAACAGGTAAAAACAGATTCCTCTACTGATAACGGAAAAGCAGATCAGGCTGTTGATGGCAATTTGCTTACAAGCTGGATAGCAAAAGACACAAAACCTCATTGGATCGAGATTGATTTAGAGCGTCAGTACATACTCAATCAAATAAAAATAGACTGGCATCAGCAGAAAAATGGTGGAGAATACCAATATGAAGTGCTTGTGGGCGACTCTGCGGAGAACTTTAAACCTGTTGTCGATAGAACAAAAAACAAACAAAAAGGAGGCGTTTCCGACAATTTGGAAAATATAAAAGGACGTTTTGTTCGTATCAATGTTTTGGAAAATTCGGCGAGCTCACCTTCGATTGATGAAATTGAGATTTATGGTTGGTCATTGGAATCAGAGATCTACAAAGTCGACTATCAAACACGAACAATTTTGGTTCCTGCAACCAACGATAATTTAACAAACTTACTGCCAGTAAAATTTTTAGAGAACATCAATTTCTCTGGAAATCAGAAACATCGCGTAGAGAGCGTTTCTTTTTTTATTCAGCAGGGAGATAAACTGATTATAACCGATTCGCAAGGGCATGAAAATGTATTCAAGATACTTTTCAAAGAAAACAAAGTAAAGAAAGTTCTTGTGCTTACCGAAAGAGGTGGCCATCATAAAGAATTTACGGCAGCCGGTATGGCATGGCTAAAAGAGCAAAGTGCATTGTTGAATTTCGACTTCATCGAAATTAATAACACAAAACCAATCAATGATGAATATCTTTCTCAGTTCGACCTGATTATTCAACTTGATTATGTCCCCTACACCTGGTCCGAAACCGAAAAAGCGGCCTTTGTTCATTATATCGAGCAAGGAAAAGGAGGTTGGATTGGATTTCACCACGCATCGCTGCTTGGTGATTTTGATGGGTGGCCAATGTGGCAATGGTTTTCCGATTTTCTTGGGAAAATAAAATTTAAAAACTACATCGCTGCCACGGCTTCGGCTAAAGTTGAAATGGAAGATTCTTTGCATCCTGTGATGAAAAATGTGAATAATTCCTTTACAATTCCAAACGACGAATGGTATACATTTGATAAAAGTCCCCGACCCAATGTACATGTTTTAGCGCATGTAGATGAGAGTACATACGAACCTGCCTCCGACATAAAAATGGGCGACCATCCGGCAATATGGACAAATGAACATGTAAAATCTCGAAATGTCTATTTTTTGATGGGGCATAGTCCACTTCTTTTCAATTCTGCCGATTTCAAACAAATGTTTTCAAATGCTATTAACTGGGCTTTAGTAAAATAACAGACAATCTTAAATTATACAATAATATGAATTCACAAAAAAGAAATTTTATAACATTAATTGCTGCTCTGGTTTTCACACTATCGTTATCAGCACAATATGCAAAAGCGCCACGTTTTCGTGTGCTTGCACTTATCAACCGCCATGTAGAAAAAGCTCACGTCGATTTTGCCGATGGAGCTATAGCTTATTTTAATGATTTGACTATTGGGAAAGGATTCTATTTTGATGTTTCAGAGAATTATGACGATTTGAACACCGAAAATTTAAAAAAATATGATTTGGTAATTATGCTTAACGACCAACCGCACAACCAGCAACAACGGGACGCTTTTCGCGAATATATGGAAAACGGAGGTGGATGGATGGGCTTTCATGTGGCTGCCTACAACGACAGAAATACCAAATGGCCATGGTTTTTGGAATTTCTTGGAGGAGGTGTATTCCATCAAAATAACTGGCCAGCCATGCCAGCCAAGTTGGTAGTGGACAACAAGAAGCACCCTGTAACCAAAGGATTACCATCAACGTTTATTGCTCCCGAAAATGAATGGTATCAGTGGGAACCCAGTCCACGTAAGAATAAAAACATTGAAGTGCTCCTTTCACTTTCCACCGACAACTATCCGTTTGGCATCAAGGACATTATTCCTGGAGGCGACACGCCTGTGGTTTGGACTAACAAAAACTATCGCATGATTTATTTAAATATCGGTCACGGAGCTCGTGAGTTTGGCGATGCTACTCAAAATTATATGATTTTAAACGCATTCAAATGGGTGCTGAGCATCGATAAAAAAGGAAATCCATTCGAAAAATAATCATAATTTGAGAACCTAAAATCTAATGATATAATAAACATTCATGAACGATGAGTCACTGTTGAAAAGTGAAGTTTCCTCTTTTTCGAACGCCACTCAAAATCGCATGTAAGTTTTATATAACCTTGGATAAAAAATTAATTATCATATGAAAAAATTTACTTATTTCCGGTCAGTATTTTTTGTATTTCTGTTCGCATTTTTATATACAAATGTAGCAGCAGAGAAGGTTTATAAATCAGTTGGTTACATACCGAACTGGTCGTACAACTGCTACAAAACGCTGGATTACACAGCACTTACACATCTGAATATAGCTTTTTGCAATCCCGATGCAAACGGAAATTTGAGTGCAGGGATAAATGATACCGATTTGAGAGCCATCATTGCAAAAGCGCACGAAAATGGAGTAAAAGTAATGGCATCACTCGGTGGAGCAGGTTATTCAACTCAATATCCCAACTTGGTAAACGACGCAAACCGGGCTGCTTTCTGCGACAAAATCATCAGTTTTGCCAAAAAATATAGTTTCGATGGCGTTGATTTGGATGTAGAAGGTGAGGCAGCCGCAGCATTCTGGACTTATTACGAAGCTTGGGTGGCTGCTCTACGTGTAAAGTGTGATGCCGAAAACCTTTTGCTTACAACGGCGGCCGGGCAGTGGTATGCCGACAAAATAACCAACAAAACACTTGAGTATTTTGATTTTGTAACGATAATGGAATACGACCTGAAAGCATCCAATTATCAGGGACGAATCAATTATTGGTTAAACACAAAGGCCGTAAAAGCCGATAATCTGGTGCTGGGTGTCCCATTCTACGGATACAAAAACAATTCATATACAAGCTACAAAGATATTCTCACCGCTAATCCGGATGCATGGTACGTAAGTAACATCAATGGTTGTACTTATCATAATCCGACTGACATTGCAGCCATTGCTGTAATGTCCAAAACTTATAGTGGCATTATGATATGGGAACTTAGTCAGGATGTGAGTGGAGATTATTCTTTATTAAATGCAGCAAAATATGGGTTATTTGGAATTGGAGCAATGCCACAAATAACCACTACGGTTTCAGAAGTGACATTATCACCAGCAAAAATGGATCTTGTGAATGGTCGCGTTGGTCGACTCACTCCTACTGTGTTGCCTGCCGACGCTACAGTAAAATCAGTGAAATGGAGTAGTAATAATACTTCAATTGCCACGGTAGATAACACCGGATTAATAAAGGCTGTGGGAGTAGGTCGTGCTTTAATAACAGCGACATCGATAAACGGAAACAAAACAGCCAGTACTTTAGTAAATATTGTTTCAAATACCAATGCCAATGGCCTATTTGATGGCAATTACAAACTCATTGCATTACACAGCAATAAGGTTATGGAGGTAAAAAACAAAAGCGCAGTTGCCGGAGCTCGCATGCAGCAATGGGAATCACTTTCGGGTGATAATAATAAACAACAATGGTGGTCTTTCACTCGCATTTCTGGAGATGTTTATTATATTAAATCAGAAATTTCCGGCTTATACCTCACAGCAATGGGAACAGCCAACGATGCTAAAATAGAGCAACATCCATTCACTGGAAATCCGGAACAAACTTGGAAAATCAATGAAATTGATCAGAATGTATTTACAATAATGAGTGTCTCAGCAAACAGAGCACTGGATGTTGCAGGTCCATCAATTGAGAATGGAGCCGAAATCCATCTATGGGAATATTTAAGTGGAAATAACCAAAAGTGGATGATTGCGGAAGTGAATACCGAAACTTCGATCGGAACATCTCTTGCCGAAAATCTATTCACAGTCACTTATTCCGCTCAACAAAGAGAAATCGAGATTAAGGCTGCTAATACCAATCTTACAATCTTCAAAATATACAATCTTTCGGGAGAAATGATTCAATCCGGTAAATTTAGTAGCGATTCATTTGAGATAAATGCAAGCGAACTTCGCAATGGAGTTTATCTCTTGTCATTAACAACCAAGGGTGGCGAAAATCAAATTACTAAAATTTTGATTAACGATTAAACTTTAAAAGAAAAAAATTGTCTTACAACTAATTTAAGGATTTTAAATGCAAAAATTTAAATATCTATTTTTATCTTTGATAGCAGTAATTTTAACTGCATGTGTATCTTCTAAGCATGTAACGAGTGCTAAAGCGCAAAAAAACAGAGTTGTTATTGCATATGTTACATCCTGGAGTTCGGTGATTCCGGAGGCTGCTTATATGACACACATCAACTATGCATTTGGTCATGTTAACGAGACATTCAACGGAGTGTCTATCAGCAATGAAAATCGACTTCGTAAACTTACTGAGTTGAAAAAACAAAATCAGGATCTGAAAATTCTATTATCCATTGGTGGCTGGGGAAGTGGACGTTTTAGCGAAATGGCTGCAAATGAAGAAACGCGAAAAAAATTTGCAGAGGACTGCAAACGCGTGATAGATGGTTTTGGGTTAGATGGAATTGACATTGACTGGGAATATCCAACAGCCAATATGGCGGGCATTTCCGCTTCGCCAGACGATAGAGCAAATTTTTCACTTTTGATGAAAGATATTCGTCAATCAATAGGGAAAAATAAATTGCTCACACTTGCAACGGCTGCAAATGCAAAATATTATGATTTTACCGAATTTGTTGCAGATGTTGACTTTGTAAACATGATGACTTATGATATGGGAACGCCTCCCTATCATCATTCAGCATTATATCCATCGGAACTGACGCACCAGTCGGGCGATGAAGCCGTAAAAGCGCATCTGAAAGCCGGAGTTCCTATTGAAAAGCTCGTTTATGGAGTGCCGTTTTATGGAAGAGGGAATAAGCAAATGCGTTTTACCGATTACAAAAACATTATTGAGACGACGGAATTTATCGAAAAATGGGACGAAAAAGCCATGGTTCCTTATTTGGTGAACGACAAAAACGAAACAGCATGTGTGTTTGACAATCCGGCTTCTCTTATTCTGAAGTGCGATTATATCATCAATAATGGCTTAAAAGGTGTAATGTATTGGGACTATGCCGGCGATGATGCTGCCGGAACGCTCAGTAAAACATTATGGAAAAAACTGAAAGAAAAATAAATATTTTAACACAAAATGTGATCATGAGGAGATTATTGACACTGCTTTTGGTAATCATTGCTTTTGAGTGCCAGCTGCTAGCTCAAACTGCGTTTAGTACCGACTCCATTCCTGTAAAAAATGGGAAAGTGGTTTTTAATGTGGAGTTTCAAACGGACTTAAATCAAAAAGGAATACATGAAAGGATAAAAAAATATCTAAACTCTTCTCTTGAACCATATTCCGGTGAGTTTATCACTGAAAATGATAGTTCAACAGTCTGCCTTATCACTGATTATGTTGAAATAAACACAGGTATGTTTAGCGTTTTTGCTATGTACATGACTTATAATTTGATGTTCGATTATAAAGACGGTTTATGTACAATGACACTCGGAAATATCAAATATATGGAGAAAGAGTATTTTGAAACCAAGGAGAAACAACAACCATACATGACCAGAAAAATGTACATGCCTGAATATACAGCAGAATATATTATGCTTGATAAAAAATATCAACAAGGCTTCTCAGAAAGTGACTGATGCGTCCATTGCGCATATCAACAGTATGATCAAGGAAATTGAATATACCTTATTACGAAAATAACTAACTCATTGTTATTTTATCCTTGTATCTATTTTCTGATGCAAGGTTGTGTTAGTGCAAATTGAATAAAATATTTATATAGGAGCGGAATAACAATCCGCTCTTTTATTGATATGAGATAGGTATACATGCAATTTTTAGAAAGTGATACTTCCTTTTATCTTTACACTTTCCCTATCATAAATTTTCCGGTATAAGAGGTTTCACATTTTACGATTTTATCTGGTGTTCCTTCGAAAACAATGTTTCCTCCTTTGTCGCCTCCTTCAGGACCAATGTCAATAATATGATCGGCACATTTAATTACCTCGGTGTTGTGTTCGATAATAATCACCGTGTGTCCTTTCAGTATCAACGCATCAAATGCTTTCAATAGCGTTTTAATATCGTGGAAATGAAGTCCGGTAGTTGGTTCGTCGAATACAAAGATGGTTGGTTCAGGCTTTTCATTGGCTAAGAATGAAGCCAGTTTAACGCGCTGACTTTCCCCACCGGATAACGTGCTGGACGATTGTCCCAGCTTTACATATCCTACTCCGACATCCTGTAATGGCTTCAACCGTTTTACAATTTTACGCTCGGTGCTTCCATCTTTCTGGGAGAAAAATTCGATAGCCTGATTTACGGTCATTTCCAATACATCGTAGATGTTAGCCCCGTTGTAAGTCACTTCCAAAATATCATTTTTGAAACGCTTCCCGTGACAATGTTCGCACTCCAATACCAAATCGGCCATAAACTGCATTTCTACGGTAACAG
>JBBIID010000146.1:0-7438 GCA_037446675.1 Paludibacter sp. | reverse complement strand
GTTACGTTTTCCAACAAAGCATCGCGACGGATTGCTCTCCAAATATCTGGTTCTTTATCTTTTTCAAGATCAATTACTTTAGCATAGCAACCACCTTCGTAGTTGAATACACCATGATTGTCCCAACCGTGTTCGTCGTCACCAATCAGGTAACGTTTAGGGTCAGCAGAAAGAGTAGTTTTACCGGTTCCGGAAAGACCGAAGAAGATAGCTACATCACCTTCTGCACCTACGTTAGCAGAACAGTGCATAGAAGCGATACCTTTCAATGGCAAATAGTAGTTTTGAAGAGCGAAAATACCTTTTTTCATTTCGCCACCATACCATGTTCCACCAATTACCTGCATTCTTTCAGTAAGGTTGAACAAAGTAAATACTTCTGAGTTCAAACCTTGCTCTTTCCAGTTAGGGTTAGTAGTTTTCGAACCGTTCAAACATACGAAATCTGGTTCGCCATAGTTTGCCAATTCGTAGTGAGCAGGACGAATAAACATGTTAGTTACAAAGTGAGCTTGCCATGCAACTTCCATAACGAAACGTACTTTCAAACGAGTATCCTCGTTAGTTCCGCAGAATGTATCTACTACGAACAATTTTTTAGCAGTAGAAAGCTGTTTTGTAACAAGATCTTTACAGTGAGCGAATACTTCAGGAGTTGTTGGACGGTTGATTGTTCCATCCCACCAAAGGTGTTCATCGGTTACTGCATCTTTTACGAAAAATTTATCTTTAGGAGAACGTCCGGTAAATTTACCTGTGTCTACTGATACTGCACCTGTAGTTGTTAACACTCCTTTTTCGAAACCTTCATTTGCAGGATCAATTTCTGCCTGAAACAACTCTTCGTAAGTTGGGTTGTGCAAAATCTCGAAGTCTCCCGAAATTCCGTACTTGCTTAAATCCAAATTTGCCATTTTTTTTTGTTTAAATGATTCTATTTTAATTTTTATTATCTCCTAGATACCTTAAAAATAAAAAGCGCCTTCTTTGACGCGACAAAAATACGACAAATATTTTAAGTATGAAAGGAATTAAAGAAAAATTTCTTTATTCCTGCATAAAATTTACTTTGTGTGAATAATTATGTAATGCTTAATGTGTTAATGATACATCAATATTTTATTTTGTTTTAATTATATATCTAAAATTAAATGTTTTAGTTAGCATTTTGTTGTTTTGGATTACTAAGTATAAAGATTGAATAAATCTGATAGTTTATTGCATAAAAATCCACAATAATCATGATTTCAAATCAAAAATCTTAATTATTTTGTTTTTTTTATATTAAATTTCTTTTTCAAAAAAAGGGAAACTAGAGTTTCCTCCGGTTTCCCCTCTCCGAGTTGAAAATTTTCTCTTAAGATTGCTTCTTCTTCAAAAAATTCATTTCTGTAACAAATGCCAATAATAAACCTAAGCCTCCGAAGAGTAGAACCGATGAGCCATAAATGACACTGGATATTTCACGTGTGTTATGGTTATATTCTCCTGTGTAACCAGGTAATGTATTGTAGCAAATAATATAACCCATGAGTAAACCTAAACCAACACCAAGTAAAAGGCAGGCAATTTTCAGTGTACTGAATACTCCTCCACTCGAGAATTTCACGGGAAAAGAGAACTTGTTTTCGATCATTGAAGCATCGAATTTTTCTCCAATTTTTTCGATGATGTTCAAACGCTCTTTTTTTCGTACAAACAGTTCAAACAATTTGTAAATGCCAAGGGTTATCATTCCAACAACCAGTGGGATTGTAATAAAGTCTAACATAATTTTTTGTTTTTGAGGTAAATAATTTCGTTCTTTGCATAGTTTGACGCACCCTGTTTTAAAAGGTTACAAAATATCAGAATTTTTTATTGAAGTTTGTAACCATATTTCGGAACATGCGTCTATAAGTAATATATGGAGAATGCTGACGAAATAAAGTATATTAAACAAATACTTGCCGGAGAAACGAATTTATTTTCGATTTTCCTCCAGCGTTACAATAAGTCGGTGTTTGCTTTAATATTCAGAATGATTCCTGTAAAGGAAGATGCGGAAGAATTGACTCAGGATACTTTTCTGAAGGCGTTTAAGAAGCTAGATACCTTTAAAGGAGATAGCAGTTTCTCCACATGGCTTTTCCGGATAGCCTATAATACGGCTATATCGGCAACTCGCAAGAAGAAAATTATTTTTCCTGCAATTGAAGAACGTCAGCTGAACGATATAGCCGATGAGTCAGTAAATACCTTTTTCGAAAATGATGATAATGAAGAACTGATTAAGCAATTAGAAATTGCGATAGAGCAACTTGATTTCGAAGAAAAAGCCTTAGTAACCCTATTTTATCTTGAAGAAAAATCTGTTGCAGACGTTTCCTGTGTTTTGGGTTTGAGCGTGGAAAACGTAAGAGTTCGGTTATACAGAGTGAGAAAAAAATTATTTGTATTAGTAAACAGTCAATCCAAATGAAAAAAGAAAATGATATTGCCATAAGGGAAGCTCTGAAATCATCTGAAAATGTTGAGATTTCAGAAAATTTCAACATCAATTTGATGAACAAAGTGTTGGAAGTCTCGGTCAAGAAGAAAAGAAAAGAGATTTTTCTCACTTATTCCTTGCTTATTCTCGCATCTTTGGGTTTGGTAAGTTTGGCTGTTTTCTTTCTGAAAGATATTTTCTCTGTTCGTTTTCTATTCCATTATTTTGAAAGCCTGTTGCTTCCGGAATCGGCTTCCATTGTTTTATTCAGTTTGTACATCTCGATACTAATCGTTTTGCTGATGGTTTTGGATGCTTTTTTCAGAAACGTAAGGCAGAAGCACTTCAATAATAGTAATTAAATAAAAGCGGAATTATCTGATGATAACTCCGCTTTTAAATATTTGATCTTTTCGTATTCGAAACGATTATTCCACTGAAAATTTATAAATACACCATTCATCGTATTTCTGTCCTGGACGCAACAGCGAACTTGGAAAATGCGCCACATTTGGTGAATTAGGGAAGCCTTGGGTTTCCATACAAATTGCATCCTGTCGGTCGTATATTTTTCCTTCTTTTCCGGTTACATTCTGCACCCAATTGGCGGTGTAAACCTGCATTCCTGGTTGTGTGGTAAGCACTTCCATTTTACGACCCGTTGTTGGTTCGTAAACCATTCCGGCCAACACGCAATCACCTTGTTGCTCTTTGCGCAAGCACCAGTTATTGTCAATTCCCCAACCCGGAACAAATGCTTCATCATCAATTCGTTCAGCAATCAGAGTCGCGGCATTAAAATCAAACGCAGTTTTTGCCACCGGAAGAATTTCGCCGGAAGGGGCAAACGATTCATCCAATACGGTGTAAAAATCGGCATTAATTTGTAACAAGTGATCTTTTACTGTTCCGTTTCCTGCACCTTTAAGGTTGAAGTAAGAATGGTTGGTAAGTCCGATCACCGTAGGTTTGTCCGTAGTGGCTTCGTAATGAATTTTCACTTCATTATCGTCGCTCAAAATGTATGTGCAAACAATAGTCAAGTTGCCGGGATAGCCCTCCTCTCCATCCGGAGAGAGTAATTCAAGCACTAATTCTTGTTGACTTACGGATTTTACTGTCCAAACTTTCTCGTTGAAACCGTGAATTCCGCCGTGTAATGAGTTAGTTCCGTTGTTTATCGGAAGCGAATATCCCACACCATCAATACTGAATTTACCATCTTTGATACGATTGGCAAAACGCCCACAAACGGCACCGAAGTAAATTTCTTTTTCAATCACTTCGTCTAAGGTGTCGAAACCAAGTACAACATCGTCAAATTTTCCGTTTTTATCGGCAACCATCAGGCGAAGAATCTTTGCCCCGTAGTTGGTAATATCCACCGACATTCCGTTTTTGTTGAAAAGTGTATAAAGAGAAATCGGTTTGCCGTTCAATTCCATTTCTAAATCTTTTACTGTTTTCATTTTAGGTTGATTGGTTTATTAGTAAATTGGTTAATTAGTTTATGTGCACAAAAACCAATTAACCAACTAACCAATTAACTATTATGATTAATCAATTTTGCAAGCTCCGTCGCCGATTTCAGCGATATAGAATTCAGGTTTGATTCCGATTTTAGCTTCGTAAGCAGCACCAACTTCTTTGATAAAAGTATCAATAGCCTCGTCTTTTACCAACGAAACAGTACAACCTCCAAAACCACCGCCAGTCATGCGTGAGCCGATAACACCATCGATTTTCCAAGCTTCTTCGGCCATACAATCCAATTCAGGACCGGTTACTTCATAATCGTCGCGAAGCGAAACGTGAGAAGCGTTCATCAATTTACCAAACTGAGCAATATCTCCGGCTTTTAATGCTTTTACAGCATCTGAAGTACGTTGAACTTCACCAACTACGTGGCGGGCACGTTTATGAGCTACGGGATCGGTAATTGAAGATTCAATTGATTTGAATTCTGCTTCGGTAAGTTCGGCAAGATATTTTAAAGGGCGAGCAGTATTTAACTGTTCAACCGCTTTTTTACATTCAGCCACACGTTGGTTGTAAGCACCTGAATCAAGTTTGTGAGGGCTGTGTGTATTTGAAATAAGAATTTTTACTCCTTCCAATTTAACAGGAACCAATTCGAATTCCAAGGTGTCGCAATTCAAGTGGATAGCATGGTCTTTAGCTCCGTTTGCTGAAGCGAACTGATCCATAATACCGCAATTTACCAATGCAAATTCGTGTTCTGATTTTTGTCCGATTTGAGCTAATACAGTGCGATTATATTCTGTTCCCAATTGATCGTTGAAAGCGTAAGCAGTAACAACTTCGAGAGCTGCAGAAGATGAAAGTCCGGCACCGTTAGGTACATTTCCCCAAATCAACATGTCGTAGCCTTGAGTGATAGCAATGCCACGTTTTACAAATTGAGCGATAACTCCAAGTGGGTAGTTTACCCATGATTTTTGAAGGGGTGTAGTTAATTGGTCGAAACCAAGAGTAATAACTTCCGGCTGGTTTAACGATTTGAAATTCATTACTTTCTGATCGTTTTTAGCCATTAAAAGGTAAGTTCCAAAACTCAATGCACATGGAAATACAGAACCGCCGTTATAGTCGGTGTGTTCGCCAATTAAGTTTACACGTCCTGGTGAAAAATACACCGCTTCGGCTACTTTTCCATAAGCCGATTCGAAAGCTGATTTTAGTTCTTCTACTGTCATATTTAATTTATTATTTGGTTTCAAAATTCGCCACAAAATAACAAAAAATATGAAGATTTTCGGGGTAATGATTCATGTTATTTAGCATAAATTTTTTATCCTTTCTTGCAACATGTATTTGTGAATTAGTAAAAGTAAACTCATTTGATTTGTAATTGCTTAGTATTAAATTAAATGAGTTTGTTGTGTGAAATAGCTGAGCCATATTGTGCTTTTCGAAAATAAGATTTGCAAACAGTTATTGTATTAGGTTGAACTATTTTTGTTACAAATTGCTACAATTTTGTTATTTATAAAAATCAAAAAAATGTCAATATAAATGGATGAAAATTCAAATTTTAAAAATTTTGAAGAAACTCAGCCAAATTTACATCTCTGTCCAACCCCATTTTTTTGCGTAATCGGTAACGGCTCATTTCCACACTTCGATACGACATGTTTAATAATGGAGCAATGTCTTTCGAGCTTAAATCCATTTTCAGGTAGGCGCAAAGTTTTTTGTCGCTTATTGTCAGGTTTGGAAAACGTTCCCCGAGACGCATCAGATAATTTTCATAAACCATATCAAAATTTTCAGCAAAACGCTTCCAGTTGTCATCATGTTCAATATTCTGTTTTATTTCAATCTGCATTTTATTTATCTGACCTAATATCATTTTAGGTTCTGATTTTTGATTTATATGATCGGCTACTTTGTTCAAACTTTGTGCTATTTCGAGCAAAATTTCATTTTTGCGAATCAGGTTCATAGTAGAACTAGCCAATTCCTGCGATTTGTGACGTAAATCGTATTGTAAACGCTGATTTTTCAGTTCTATGATTTCTTTTCGTTTTTCTTTTGCTTCAGCCTCGAATCTCTTTTCCTGTTCTTTTAATTCCAGTTCTTTCTTTGCTTCCATTTCGCGAGCACCTTTTTCGGAACGAACTCGGATAATGTCAAGAACTTTCAGAACAAGTAGAATGAAAATAATGAAGTAAATAACGTAAGCAATGTTTGTTTCGTACCAAGGAGGTAAAATGGTGAAATAATAAGCGGTTTCAACAATTTGCGATTCCAATAAGCTCTTGGCACGTACCCGGAACACATAAGTTCCTTTTCTGAGTTTTGTGTATTCTTTTGTGTTTCCCAACGAATAAGCTGACCACTTAGAGTCATAGTTTTCAAGAAAATAACTATAAGTTACCGAAGCTTCATTTCTAAATTCAGGAGCAACATATTCGAATCGGATGGAATTATGTTTGAAACTAAATTCGGGAATTTCATCCAAATTCTGAGCAGATTGATATCCACCCACAATCGAATCGTTTTCGTTGGTTAACGAAACCGTTCTGATTGATATTTTAAATTTATTTTTTTCTTTTGATATTTTTGATAAATCAATCCAGGAGAACCCATCTTCTGTACTTATAATAATGTTAGATTCGGAGATAAAATTGAGATTTTGAAATCCACCAATTAACTTGGTTTTTAGAGAGCTAAACGAGGTTGAATCTACTCGATACTGATTGTTTTTTTGCTTAAATGCCACTCCTATATAAGCTGTGGAAGTACACCAAATATCACCTTTGTTGTTTTCGTCCAGATGCATTGATCGTGTTGGATTTCCGAAAAGTTTTTTCAAAAGCTCCGATCGCTCAATTTGTTTGGTTTTATGGTTGTATTCGAAAAAACCGTTTTGAGTGGAAAAAATAATTTTGTCACCTAGTTTATGCAAAGTATTGTCTCTGTTCGATGGTAAACCTTTGGTTGTATCAAATAATTCAATTTTCGAAAAGCTTGTCAAATCTTCGTTTAAAGTTAGTTTGTAGATACCTTTTATCCAGTGACAGAACCAAATGTTACCTTCTTTATCTTCTTCAAACATGCCTCCACCTTCGGGGAATCCGCTTACAAAATTAGAGAATTTCCATTTACCATCGATTTTCTTCAGAATAAAAAAACCTTGATACGAGGAAGCTATAACACAATCCGGTTTCGATTTGAGTTTTTTAAATCCCCAGGTTCCCTGCACATCAGCAATTTTATTTGCAGTATGTCCATCAATTATAAATGCTCCATGATCGCTCCCGCAAAAAATTGTATTTTCAATTAAATCCAGACTCCATACCTGACCTTGCATGTTAGGTATCAGATTTACCGACATTGGGTAGGGCGAATTAGTGATAGGATATGGAGTTGTATAAAGACCTTGGTTTGTGCCCAGATATAAGATGTTATTCAGAATGAGTGAACTGTAACCAGAACCAAAAA
>JBBIID010000145.1:0-7477 GCA_037446675.1 Paludibacter sp. | reverse complement strand
CGTACAAGCATTAATGTACCCGGAGTTCAAACCGAACTTCTCGAAAAATTGAAAGCGTTGAATAAACCTGTTGTTGTTGTGCTAATGAACGGCCGGCCTTTGGATTTATCAAAAGAATCAACTTTGGCTGATGCCATTCTGGAAGCATGGTATCCGGGAACAATGGGTGGAAAAGCCATTACACAGGTTCTGTTTGGCGATTATAATCCTTCGGGCAAACTAACCATGACTTTCCCGAGAACGCTCGGACAAGTGCCAATTTTCTACTATGAGAAAAATACAGGACGACCGATTTACCTTGAAAATCCTAAATACAAATCACGTTACATCGATTGCCCAAATGATCCTTTATATCCTTTCGGATTTGGATTAAGTTACACAACATTCGCTTATTCTGATATTAAACTTTCGTCGACTGAACTAACCTCCGATGGAGAAATAGAAGCTTCCGTTAACGTAACAAACACTGGTGGTGTGGATGGAGAAGAGGTGGTTCAATGCTATGTTCGCGATTTAGTTGGGAGTGTTACCCGACCGGTAAAAGAACTGAAAGGTTTTGAAAAAATCAGTTTGAAAGCAGGACAAAGCAAAGTGATAACCTTTAAAATTTCGGCTGATATGCTGGCATTCCACAAAGCAGACATGACTTACGGAAGCGAACCCGGAGATTTTAAACTCTTTATCGGAGGAAACTCAAGAGATGTGAAAGAAACAGAATTTAAACTCAAATAAAAATGACCAATTTAAAGCAAAAATATAACATTAAAATTTCCAATATTACAAAAGCCGGATTCCTCTTGCTGGTCTGGATTTTCAGCTTGAGCAATTGTATTGCTCAAAGCCAGAACTATGTTGTTCCAGGTGCAATGACCGCCACTACTTATCCTGCACATGTGGAGTTGAATTGGAAAAACATTCAAGGATTCACTTACGATATTTACTGCTCAAAAGATGCCGGGAAAACATTTGAGCTGAAAACCGAAACAACTTCCGATTACTATTTGGATTTTGTTGGAAAAGCAACAGGAAAAGAGCAAAAACTTATTTATAGAATTGTTCCGAAAGGATTATCAGTTAAAGATAAGAATTCATTAAAATTCGAGGTTTCAACAGTAATAAGACCATCTACCGATGACGAATTATTGAACATGGTTCAGCGTTACACCACCCGATATTTCTACGATTTTGCCGATCCTGTAACAGGAATGGCGCGCGAACGCAGCAACGATGTAAACGGAAATATAGTTACAACCGGAGGAACCGGCTTTGGTATCATGGCATTGGTTGCCGGAGTCGAACGCCATTATTTTAGCCGCGAACAAGCTTTGGAAACCATTTCAAAGATTGTCACTTTCCTCGAAAAGGCTGAACGCTTCCACGGAGCATGGGCACACTGGTACGATGCCGAAACAGGAAAAGTATTCAGTTTCAGCAAATTTGATGATGGTGGCGATCTTGTGGAAACAGCATTTCTAACTCAGGGATTGCTCACTGCCCGTCAGTATTTCATTGCTGGAAATGAAAACGAAAAAAGTCTGGCAAACCGAATCACAAGCCTTTGGGGAACAATCGAATGGAGCTGGTACACACAAGGAACAGATTCTCTGTATTGGCATTGGTCAAAAAATTACGGCTTTAAAATGAATCATCGGATAAAAGGATTTGACGAAACATTGATCACTTATATTTTGGCAGCATCATCGCCGACATTCCCGATTGAACGTTCTGTGTATCAGAATTGTTATACTAACTCAAGCTATTATTACAATGGAAAAAGTTACTATGGAATAAAGCTTGATTTAGGAATGGAATATGGTGGGCCATTATTTTTTACACATTATTCATTTTTAGGGTTAAATCCAAATGGGCTGACTGATAAAAATACGAATTACTTTGAAAGAAATCGTGCGCACGTT
Source organism: Paludibacter sp. (assembly GCA_037446675.1). Taxonomy (GTDB): domain Bacteria; phylum Bacteroidota; class Bacteroidia; order Bacteroidales; family Paludibacteraceae; genus Paludibacter. Next base: position 5,561 of record JBBIID010000145.1, on the reverse strand, counting down.
CTTATTCACAGGGCTTATGCCATCGACAATCCGAAGAAACACGCGGGATATGGAGCCAATTGTTGGGGCTTCACCTCGTCGGACGATCCGATTGTCGGTTACACTTCTCATCATCCGGGAACAGACGATGACAATGGCACTGTATCGCCAACGGCTGCTGTATCGTCGATAGTTTATACTCCCAGCGAATCCATGGATGTAATTCGTCATTTTTATTTTGATAAAGGAAAACATTTATTTGGAAAATATGGATTTTCCGATGCATATAACCCCGGATTAGTGGCAGGTCAACAGGTTGTTCGCAGCTATTTGGCCATTGACCAAGGACCAATGGCCGTAATGATCGAAAATTACCGAAGCGGATTACTTTGGAAATTATTTATGAGCAATCCTGAAATAAAAAATGGATTGAAAGTTTTAGAATTTAATACTAGCAAATAAGTCACTTATAAAATTTAATACAATGAAAAAGAGGAGTCTATATCTCTTATTGATTCTATTCGTCTTTTCGAATATAATCGCGGCTCAAAATCTCAACATTGAAGGTGTTATTACCGATAAAAACACAAATGAACCGTTGATTGGTGCAACTGTGCTCCAAAAAGAAACAAATAATGGAACGATAACAAATTTCGATGGACATTTTAATATTTCGGTGCCTCGAAATTCTGTTCTTGTTATCTCTTACATTGGCTACATAGCGCAAGAAATAACTGTAACCAACCAAACGAATTTAAAAATTCAAATGACTCCTGATACGGAATTGCTTCAGGAAGTTGTGGTGGTTGGTTATGGAACAAAAAAAGCCGGAGCTATTACAGGCTCAGTCGTTCAGGTTAAATCGGCTGAAATATTGAAGTCGCCTGCACTTTCAGCGGTTCAGTCCATTCAAGGCAAAGCTGTTGGTGTGAATATCGTTTCTACAGACGAACCCGGCAAATCACCGACTGTTATGATTCGTGGTATCAACACAGTTTTAGGTGGGCGTGCACCACTTTATGTAATCGATGGCGTGGAAGCTACCAGTTTGAACGGCTTGAGCTCAAACGATATTGAAACAATGGATGTGCTGAAAGATGCATCATCGTTAGCAATTTACGGTAACAAAGCAGGAAGTGGAGTAATATTAATCACCACAAAAAAAGGAAAAAGTGGGGTGATAAAAGTAAATTACGATGGTAATGTCAGTTTAAAATCGATGATGAAAACTGTGGATATGGCCGATGCTTATCGCTTTGCTTATTATCAAAACTTTGCTGTTGGACGATCGAAATATAGCTTGACTCAACCTTACGATACAAATTGGTTGGACGAAATCACCCGTACGGGTATCACAACAAATAATGCAATTTCACTCTCCGGCGGAGAAGAAAATATTAATTACTATTTCGGATTTTCCAATTTTGTTGACAAAGGAATTCTTATCGGAAACGACTATAGCAGAAATAATATTATCAGCAGAAACGAATATCTTTTATTCGATAAAGCTCTTAAAATATCTCAAACCGTCAATATCTCGGCAACCAACAATACTCCACAGCCATTAAGTGCTTTTACCGCAGCTTACAAACAGGCTCCTATTATGCCTGTAAAATATGACAATGGAAAATGGGGAATGCCATTTCTTAATACAGAAACCGGAGTAATAGATGTAAATGGAGAAAAATTCAACAATGTTCCCAATCCCGTGGCGATGCTCGGTTACGATATAGAACAGAATAAAACGCTGACCTTATTCGGAAATGTTGGAGCCGAACTTAAAATCAATAAAAACATCAAATTTAATTCAAACTTTGGAGCTACTTATTATTTCGAGCAAGGATATACTTATACTCCAAATGAAGAAAACTGGAACAGCCAAAATCCTGACGGAACTCCTTTTGGAAACAAGTATTATAGCACACTGCAACAGCGCAGAAGTAATTTCTTTGTATGGAACTGGGATAATTTTGTAACGTACAACAAAAGTTTTGGCGAACACGAAATTACCGGAGTACTCGGAATGACTCGCTCAACAGCACGAACAAAGCAACTTTTGTCGGCAACTCGTTATAATATACCACCGCAAACCAATTACTGGGCTCTCGATCTATCAAAAAACGATGACGAACAAGCTCCAAGCACTGTTATAAAAAACAATAATGAAACTCCGCTGGTAAATGTTGGATACTTTGCCCGTGCCGATTACTCTTACGAAAGCAAATATCTGATTACAGCTTCGCTTCGTAGGGATGGAATCAGCGATTTTCAAGGCAAAAACAAATGGGGGCTTTTCCCTGCACTTTCAGGAGGTTGGGTTGTCAGTAGCGAATCTTTTTTCGAACCGATTTCGCATACAATTGATTATTTGAAAGTTAGAATTGGTTATGGTGAAATAGGGAATGGGAATGCCTGTCCATCGGTAAATCAGGTATTGTTCCAAAATGGTGCGAGCTATCCGTTTGGTGTTGGAGAAACCATTTATCCAGGATCGTATGTTCCTTATGCAGTAGATCCTGATCTTACCTGGGAAACCACTGTTGAAATTGGTGGTGGTATTGATTTCCAAATACTTGGTCAGAAATTAGGAGGAACAATCGATTTGTACAATCGTAGTACGAAAAATGTAATTCTTCCGGTAAAATTACCTACTGTACTTTCGCCGGATCCTGTTTACCTGAATGCTGGAGTAGTGGTTAATAAAGGCGTGGAAACATCTTTAACATGGAAAAACAAAATAGGAAAATCTTTCAATTATAGAATTGGTGGCAATTTTGCGTTCAACAAAAATGCAATAACTGAAATTTACAGTCCATTTTTCGATAAACTTACTGGAGGCGATTTAGGCAATGGTCAATACACGAAAGAAATTCACAAAGGAGATCCAATCGGTTCGTTCTATGTTTATCAGGTGACTGGCTTTACCGATGCCGGAAGCTTTACTTATTCACCTACCCGCGTATTTGCCGGATCATATATTCCGAAGTATACCTACGGATTTAATTTTGGTTTCGACTACAAAAATTTTGAATTCTCGGCCGATTTCTACGGCGTAGGGGGAAATAAAGTATTTAACGGGAAAAAAGCCCAACGTTTTGGCGGTGAGAATGTAGAAAGAAGCGAATTGGTTAATTTCTGGAATCCATCCAATATGAATCCGAATGCCGATAATCCTCATCCATTTTCTGAAACTCCTCGTGCTTCAACCTATTATATCGAAAATGGGGCGTATTTGAGAATCAACAATTTGACCGTGGCTTACACGTTGCCTAAATTTGTTAAACAGATTGAGAAAATCCGGGTTTTTGTTACGGCTGTAAATCCGCTTATTTTAACCGGTTATTCTGGATTTTCTCCTGAATTATCGGGCGAAGATAATGGAAATCCGCTGTCTACTGCCGGAATCGAGCTTAATGCATATCCTACAAACAAATCGATAACCTGCGGATTAAGTATAGGACTTTAAAACAATTTGATATATGAAAAACAGTAAGATATTTTCTTTTCTCGCATTGGTCATTTTACTTTTTAATGCCTGCGAAAATGATTTGAATGTACTTCCTCAGGACAAAATATCCAAAGACGATTTTTTGTCGAATACAAAATACGCTTCCGAAGTTGTTAACGCAGCTTACAACCAAATGCTCAATTTCGAAATGTATTCGTTTGCATGGATAGGAATTACAAGCATTACGTCCGACGATGCCGATAAAGGCTCATCCGAAGGCGATGCCGGAACAGATAAAGATAAGCTAGATAATCTGGCTTTCGACCCAACACTTCGATCGTTCAACGATATTTGGAAACAGCGTTATGCCGGTATTTACCGCTGCAACGAAGGTATTTATTATCTGAGTCAGGTAAACCTCGATGGAACGCTCAAAAATCAGTATATCGGCGAACTAAAATTCCTGCGAGCTATGTTCTATTTCGATTTGGTTCGTTGCTTTGGTGGCGTTCCTTTAGTTGTAGATAAAATTGATATAAAAGATGAAGCTGCCGTAAATTCAACAGTCTACGTTCGCAGAACGAAAGAAGAAACTTACAAGCAAATTGAAGACGACCTGAAAGATGCTATTTTACTTCTACCGCCACAGTATTCCTCTAGTAATGTTGGTCGTGCCACAAGTGGTGCCGCTCAGGGTTTATTGGCAAAAGTGTACATGTATGAAGAAAAATGGGGAGATGCTTTTTCCGCAGCCGGGAATGTGATTTCAACCGGTCGTTATGACTTGCTTCCCGAATATGCCGATGTTTGGCGCGAAGTTGGCGAAAATGGAAAAGAATCTTTGTTCGAAATACAAGCCACATTGGGTAAAGGTGTAAACGGATATACCGATGTACAAAGTGGACGTGGAAGCCCCGATTATGGTTGGGGATTCAATACTCCAAGCACAAACCTTGTAAATGCCTACGAACCGGGCGATAAACGCAAAGATGCCACGATTATGTTTACAGGTCAGGTTCTTTGGGATGGTTTCCAAACACCAACAAGCGGTTGGACAAATCCAAGATATAACTACAAAGCTTACCAAAGTCGCACGGCTGAGTCGTGGAATGATAATAAAGGAGAAACAGCAAAAAATGTTCGGTTACTTAAATATAGCGACTTGTTGTTGGTTAGAGCCGAATCGGCTCTACATCTAAGCGATAGTATAGAAGCACGGTTTGAAACAAATAAAATTAGAACGAGAGCCGGATTGGACACATTGAAAACCATTTCAATGGAACAAATCTATAAAGAACGTCGATTGGAAATGGCTATGGAACACGATCGTTGGTTCGATCTTGTCAGAACAGGAACAGCTCAAGCAGCTATGGCTGCCGTAGGAAAAGTATTTATTGTGGGGAAATATGAATTGTATCCTATCCCCGAAGAACAAATCACTCTAAGTAAAGGAATGTTGACTCAAAATCCTAATTATAATTAAAAAACAATTTACTAACTAAAAAAAACAATTATCATGAAAACAGTAAAATTCTTAAGTATTATTGCTATGGCAATTATTTCAGTTGGATTTATTGGTTGTAAAACAGAAGAACCATTACCTCCAATTGGCGGATATAACAGTGCAGACGAAGTAGCTTCGGCTAACCTCGTTGCTTATTGGGGCTTAAACGGAGATGGCAAAGAATCAAAATCAAGCACTATGCCAACTTCATCACCAAACGTAACATGGGTAGATGGTGTAAAAGGTAAAGCCGCAAAAATGGATGTAGGATTCTTAAAATATCCATCTATTGCAGCATTGACAACTTTTAACGGAAGTATTTCTATTAGCTGTTGGGCTATGATTTCGAACACTAAATTAACTGCAGATGGAGTAAGTAATATCTCTCCACTTTTTACGCTAGCAGGTGGTTCGAATGCTAATATCGGAAATCTTTCCATTTTTGGAAATACTCATGGATTAACTTCCAGCGATTCTATTCAGCTGAAAGCAGAGTATCATTTCAAAATGCCTGATGGAACATCTTCATTCAATGGTGACTGTGTAAATGTTACAAAACAAGAATCATGGATGGATGATACTCACACATGGAATGCGAACAAAATTGGCGGCAAATGGGCTCATATCGTA
>JBBIID010000144.1:0-7489 GCA_037446675.1 Paludibacter sp. | reverse complement strand
TAAGACTGGTAAGGTCCGAAGTACTATTTGTCCCATAGCTCCAGTTAACTGAAGAGTTACCTGTACGGTATATATTTAACGCAGTATTCAAGCCGAATATTGTCACTTTATCGTTTGTTGTTCCAACATTACCAATTGACAATGCGGAGAGAGGTGTACTTGTACCTAGCTGAATACCAACATTTCCGTTGTTATCAACTTTTAATTGCGCAAACATAACTTGTGTGAAAAATACACAAACACTTAAAATAATAAATGTTCTTTTCATAACGGTAAAATTTTAAAAATTAGTATTTGGAATTAAAAAGACTAAATCAAATTGAAAAGTTATATAGGTGTTGTAATATGGAATAAAAGTGACACAATCAATGTTCAATCATTATGCTCACTATACTCTTGTATATGATTGTATCACTTTAATTTTATTGTATTTGAAAATATCCGATAAGATGTGTAGTGCCGTAGCTAATTTTTATGGTATAATTTCCACTATTCCAAGTTGTATTATCTATGTATACTTCTGCAGTAGAATTTGTATCAACTACTATTTGATCAACCATGTTATTTGCTTCATCATAAACAGTAATAGTGGCATTACCAACTGACCAATCAAAATAAACTGCTAAATCTGTTTCGCTAATTGTGGCAGATGCTGGACAAAGCGTCAATGATCTTGGATTTGGTTGTGGGGGGATCGGATCTTGATACAGGTTAATCGAATTGGTAGTGGCAAATGCACTTCCAACAATAGCTAATAAAAATAAAGTAAATACAATTGAACGTTTCATAACTTCAGCATTTAATGTTTGAAATAATTGTTTATTTTTGTAGTCAAAGATATGAGAGTTAATTGCTTTCTCCAAAAAATAGTGAGGTAAGAATGCTATAAGCCAACATTTTTAATCACCTGAATATGTGGCTATTATATTGACCGCTTAAAGTTTTTGGGGTAAGCTCATATTTGATGAGATAAAATCAACTATAATTTGGGCTTTTTTAATCCATTCAACTAGATAAGAAAGCCAATATGCATATTTTAAATCTGACTACTGATAATAAAATAAAATCTGTATGAAGTACAACTGGGGTATATTAATAATTGTATTTTTTTGTTCGTGCCAATCGCATTACACGAATAACAAAACTATTTTAGAAGCTGAAGGCTTATTAAACGCAAAACCTGACAGTGCTTACAGTATTTTATCTTCAATCAAGCATCCTGATAAATTATCAGAAGTTGATTATGCCGCATGGTGTTTGCACTATTCATACGCTCAATATAAATTAGAGAAAAATATTAAATCAGATAGTTTAATAAGAGTAGCTGTGAATTATTTTAGAACAACAAATTTGCGTAAGTATAGTGGTACGGCTTATTATTTATTAGGTTTTTATTATCAATTTAATAATAAAAATAAGGATGCTCTGATTTATTTAAAAGAGGCCGAAAGATTGCTTAAAGAAACAACCGAAAATAATCTCAATGGATTAGTAACTTTCTATATAGGTTCTATCTGTGCGCAAGATGAGTTACATAATCATTCACTTAACTATTACAGGAAATCAGCATATTATTTTCGACGATCAAATAATCGAAAATATATGGCTTATGTTTATCGAGAAATTTCCGAAATGTATTATCAATTAAATTATCCTCTAGACAGTACAACTTATTATTTAAATTTGGCATTAAAGTACTCTATTGAATCAAAAGACTCTGTGAACTATTACAGTATTTTACTTCAACAAGGTATAATACTTCGCGAGATAAATCAGAAATTGGCAAAAGATGATTTAATACGAGGGATAAAATATTTTCCATCGCAGAAACAATATTATTCAGCACATTTGGCATATGTATATTCAAAACTTAATATGAATGATTCCGCTGATTATTATCTTAAGATAAGTTTGAAGGACACTGTAAACTCACCATTAAAAATAATATGGTTGCATGCCGCCGCACTTATTTCAAAAAATGCCCTGAACTATAAAAAAGCATATTATTATCTCGAAAAATCATATGACCGAAGGGATTCTACTTATCAAGATAATATGCGAAGTCAATTATATAAAATTGATAAACAATTTGATCTGACACAAAAAGAAAAAGAAAATGTAAAATTGATATCTGATAACCAGTCAAAATTAATTTGGATTACATTATTGGTGATATTAATATTGTTTGGAACTATCGTTTTCTTATTTGTAAGTAATAGAATAAAACAAAAAAATGCAAAACTCGAATTAGAAAAACAATATCTGCAATTTGAATCCGAAACAGTAAAGAATCAAAATTCTCAAAAAAGAGAATTACTGCAAGTTAAACTAAAGGAAAATCTTACCAATACACTCGAATTCAATAAGCTAAAAAAATCATTTGAAGATTCAGAAAAACGAACAGAGTTTTATACGCAATTAGCGAAGCAATCAATGTTATCTGCTGATGTATGGCCATATTATATTGAACAGGCGAATTATATATTTGACAATGGAATAGATGAGATAAAAAAATTGCATCCCGAATTATCTAAAACCGATTTAATTGTAATAGCACTTATTGGTCTAAAAATACCTATTGGTGATTCATTTATATTGCTCAATATGAGCAAAAATACTATGTATGTAAGGCGAAAGACAATAAAAAAGAGATTAGGTCTTGGACCCGATATTGATTTGGAGTCCTGGATACAAACAAACATGAATATAGAACTTACCTCTGTCTGATACATTCTATTTGAATCTCCCTTGATATACTCAAAAACTCTTGCTATCCATATTTTAAACACACATCCGATATCTGTTCAAATTGGATAGCAAGCCATATAATTTTTTCAAGAAAACTTAGGCTTACCTTAGAAAATTATTTTCCAACACACATACAATTGATAATAAAAGCTTTGCTCAAAGCGAACTAAAAGCATTCTTACCCCAAAGAAAATTTATAAATTAATTTTTTATCTATACTTTAGTCGAAAATAATTAGAGGTGATTACATATAAAATTATGTTACATAAATAGTATGTTACATGATAAAAATAAATTGTAGATATTTTTCACTCAATCAAATTATCAACTATTTATTATTAAGCCTCTATTCTTAAAAACGACTATAATTTTGAAAAACACATTTGAACGAATAATGGAAGACATTGCTGAACAAATATCTTCTATAGACCTAGAAGGATGCGATATTCCTACTGAAGATGCATTGCGTATGGTTGAGTTTATTCAAACAAGAATGCAGGTCATAAAAAACAAAATGCTTGAATGCGATTTTGAAAATGAAGAAAGCGAAATCTGCTTCTTCAAAGAACTAAAACCTCAAATTCTAAGTCAGTTGATATATTTCAACAAAATATATACGATAGAACTGAAGTGCCCCAATGGAAGTAATATCATTCAAAAAAGTTATTACGAACATGAATTAGATAGTCTGACTTTCTTTTTCAATCGAAATCTGGACTTTTATCAATATTACCGCTCAAACGCTACACATTTGGATGGATATTATTTTCGTCGGGGTAAACCCAAATTCAGACTGGGTATCGACAGTTCTCAGTTCATTAGTGATGCTACATTCTCAACAGGCTACGACTACAAGGTGGCTAAAATACTTTCAAATGAGATGTTGAGAATCTATCTGAACAAAAGGCTTCAGCACATTGACCGTATTTCATTCCAAAACTACAGTAAGCAAATAGGTTCCAAAACTAAATGGACAGGTACTAAAGCAGCTGCCATTGAACTGGGCTATGGTATTTATGCGGCAAAAGTTATCGACAATGGCAATGCCGATATAAGAGAAATTATGGATGTATTACAAAATGTATTAAGAATAGATTTGGGAGATTATTACCGCACTTATATCTCTATTAAGAGTAGAAAGAAAGATCGCACAGCCTTCTTGAGATCACTAGCCGACGGCCTCGAAAAACGAATGGACGATGAACTTGAATCATAAATGCATAATCATTTTATCAACAAAAACTACCAAGATAATACCAACTTGGTAGTTTTTATTTTTCCTCATTTTGCAACAATCCTCGTTTGTATTTAACGGTAAATATGCTCAAAACGTGATTTGTCAATCATATTTTTACAAAAAATCCATGAAAATAAATTTTTACCAAGTTGGTAACACCTTGGCAAAAATATCCACCAAAACCCACCAATTTTGCCGCATATATTAAATAATTGCTCTTGTCTCAATCATTGGCACATTAGCAGATTTTCAAATTATCACATTAATATTATGGCAAAATTTCAAATTTCACTTCAGCAGACACTTGCCCATGAAGGCGAATATGTCAACGATCCTGTTGATCTTGGCAGGGAAACCTATAGAGGTATCTCACGTGCAAATCACGGTGATTGGAAAGGTTGGTCCATTATCGACCAATATAAAATCAAATCTAATTTTCCTTTCAGCATGGCAAGCAATGCCGATTTGGAAAAACAAGTCGAACTTTTTTATCTCTATGAATTTTGGTTGCCCATAAAAGCTGACCAAATTCAATATCAAACTACTGCCGACTCCATCTTTGATTTCGCTGTAAATGCCGGAATAAAAACGAGCATTCTGCTTGCACAATCCATTATTGGCACCAAAGCAGATGGAATAGTCGGGGAACAGACTCTCAGGAAACTCAATTCGCTAGACTTTGGTTATTTCCAACCGGCTTTTACGGTCGCTAAAATTTCCCATTACATAGAAATTATCAAAAAACGGCCTGCAAACAAGAAATACCTCTATGGCTGGATTATCCGTGCCTTGGAATATCATTCGTAATTATTACATTAAATCATATCTCCAAACTCCCCTTTAGAGCCTGTCCGTCAACTGACGGAGGTTGGGGGTTATTTGCACATTATCATATCATCACATTACCACATCAAAAAAACATGGAAGTTATCACAATCGAATCCGACGCGTTCAAAGAATTAATGGACAAAGTCAATACAATTGCAAAGTTTGTTGTCAATTATCAACCTGATGAAATCAACGAACAAGAAACCTGGGTAGACGGTTACGAAGTTTGCACATTTTTAAAAATAAGTGAACGAACTCTTCAGCGCTTACGCACCAAAGGGCTGATTTCTTACTCAATCATTTCCGGAAAAACGTACTACACCATTGCTGAGGTAAAACGAATGCTTAGCGAAAGACTGGTTCGCAGCAGTCAGGAATCCTTAGACAATCTAATCCAAAGTCACCAAAACTATGTTGAGCAAAGAAGAAATACTCGAACGGACAAATAAAGGGCTAAATGTATTCAAACATTATCTGCCGTTTCAGTTCCGGGTGGGGCGTAACTTTCTCAATCCGTTGTACGAAGACACGAAGGCTTCATGCAATGTGTGGTTTGACCGTTCTTCCGATCAGTACAAACTGAAAGATTACGGCAACGACAGTTATAGCGGGGATTGTTTCCAATTCGTGGGAATTTTACAGGGAATCGACTGCCGTCATGCAGCCGGATTCCTGGACATCCTCCATAAAATCAATCAGGATTTATGTCTCGGACTTGAAACCAACGAAGTACCAATTGACTCCCCAAATCCCTCTCTAATTTCTCTCTCCTCAAGGAGAGAGGCCCCACAGGGGGAGAGAGGTCTTGAAAGGATGGCCGAAGGCCGGGAGAGGTCAGTGTCCCAATTGTTCCCAACGTCTACTTTCTCAGAACCCACATTTGGGGGCAGGGGGTCTTCACCCAAACCTTTTTCCTTCAAAATAAAACCTTTCTCTGATGTTGAGTTGGAATACTGGCATCAATTCGAGATAACTCCGCTAATCCTTGCAAAATACCAGGTAGTCTCACTCAAAGAGTTCGCCTCCGAAAGCAATGAGAACAAACCCTACAAGCTTTTGCCAACCGATAAAGAGCCACTCTTTGCCTATCAGGGCAAACGCTATCTCAAACTTTATCGCCCATTTTCAACCGTTCGGTTTCAATATGCCGGTGATCTGGGTGACAAATATTGTTTCGGGTTGGAGCAGCTCCCGCCCAAAGGAAATATCCTCTTTATCACCGGTGGTGAGAAAGATGTATTAAGTCTCGTTTCAAAAGGCTATTTCGCTATATGCTTCAATAGCGAAACGTCCAATGTCCCTCAGGGAATCATTCGGAAATTGACTTATCGTTTTAAGCACGTTTTCATTTTGTACGACTGCGATAAAACGGGTCTTGACTCTTCAGCTAAACATGAACAGCAGTTGTCTTCTTTAGGAGTCAGGCGTATGATACTACCCCTGAAGGGAACGAAGGAAGAAAAGGATATTTCCGATTTCTTCAAACTCGGAAACACTCGGGAAGACTTTCAAAAACTATTCATTCAGTTTTTGGATACAATCTATGCCGAAACCATGGCCGTACTTAAATCTTGTGAAATCGACTTTACAAAACCACCTATATCAGCTGAAATGATACTATCAATAAATAACGTCCCATTGGGGACACAGGGCAATTTGTGCTGTCTTACAGGAGGAGAGGGGACAGGTAAAAGTAATTACATTTGTGCGCTCATTGCCGGTACATTAAATACTGATGATAATGATATTGACACATTAGGAATTCGTATTAAGCCCAATCGCCTTAAAAAAGCAGTATTGCTCTACGATACAGAACAATCCGAATTACAACTTTACAAAAATACCTTGACCGGACTTCGTCGGGCAAGGCAAAAACGTTTTCCCGACAACTTTCGGGCCTATTGCCTCACCGGCATGTCCCGAAAAGAACGCTTGCAGGCCATTATCCAAAGTATGGATAAATTCTATTACGAATTTGGAGGAATACACCTCGTAATTATCGACGGCATTGCCGACCTCATTCACTCGGCCAACGACGAATCCGAAAGTATCAGGATTGTCGACGAACTATATAGACTAGCAGGTATTTATCAAACCTGTATCGTTTGTGTACTCCACTTTATCCCCAACGGGTTAAAGCTTCGCGGACACCTGGGGTCCGAACTCCAGCGCAAATCCGCTGGCATTCTCTCAATTGAGAAAGACGACGAACCCGGTGTGTCCGTCGTAAAAGTTTTGAAAGTGAGAGATGGTAGTCCATTGGATGTCCCGCTCATTCAATTCGCTTGGAATAAAAAAGAAGAAATGCACGTTTATTTGGGTGAGAAAACTAAAGAAGAAAAAGAAAAGCGCAAGGAAAATGAACTCACCTCAGCCGCCAAAACTCTTTTCACTCAGAAACGCCACTACACCTATCAGGAACTAACCGACAAACTACAGGAATACCTCGACGTCAAAGAACGTACCGCTAAAGGCTACATCAAATTCATGCGCGAAAAAGACATTATCCTCAAAGATCCCGGCAAAACAAGCTATTTCATTATTGGTCACGGGTAACCTTCTACATTACTCCTTTGCTACAGAGTAGCTAAATATGAGTAACCCCCAGTAAACGAAGTGCAACTGGGGGGATGAGGCTCGCCCTCTCATACCAACCCCGGACGGGGTTGAACTTGA
>JBBIID010000143.1:0-7540 GCA_037446675.1 Paludibacter sp. | reverse complement strand
ATTCCACAGCAATTGATGTGCGTGAATTAGCATTTAAGCCTACCGGCAGTTTGTTTACAAGAATAAGCAACGCATTAAAAGCATCTAGCTCTTCTGTCCAAGCAGATGAAACCGCCAAAACAATTTTCCGCAAGCTTCAGGGCAAGAGAGCCAGTGTAAAGCTGACCGATGAAGAAAAGAAAGCATTGGAAGCCGAAGGAAAAGAAGTAAATCAAATTTCAGCTTCTCAAATGGGCTACGATGAAAGAGTGGACAACTTCGAGAAACTGATTACTTTGCTTCAAACAATCCCAGAGTACAATCCCAACGAAGATGAATTAAAAATTGAAACTTTGCAAGCACTCCAAAGTGAGTTGAAAACAAAAAACAGTGAAGTAGTAAAAACCAACCTTGTATTAGAAACCGCCCGTGGTGTGCGTAACGATGTGCTTTACAAACCAATTTCAGGCATTATAGATATTTCCTCCGATGTAAAATCCTATATCAAATCCGTTTTTGGTGCTACAAGTACTCAGTACAAGTTAGTTTCCAAACTACGTTTTGCAAAAATTTAATTCCTATTCACAAATTCAAACTGCGGTTGTCTAACTAACAACCGCAGTTTCACATGTAATTACTAAAAAAAGTCATAAGCCTACTTAAAAAGGGTACAGAGTAACTTACGAAAGATATAAAGTGATATATTTTTAGCATAGGTCAACTCACAAAAGATTTATTACAACTTACTTTAGACATGGAGTAACTTACAAAAGATATATATCAACTTTTTTTAGATTTAAGGCAACTTACGAAAGATATTGACTAACTTACTTTAGATATAGAGTAACTTACAACAGGAGAAGAATAAAGTTTAAGTGCTTTGATGTTAATGTAACTATAACTTAGACAAGAAGTCAAAAACAAACAAGAAGAAAACTAAAAGAACGACAACAATGATAGTGGATTCAACGGCCATGCTGGTAACACACGCCTATGTGCAATAGCCTAATTTGTACAAACATATTGTTCATTCTCCCGCATTACCGTTATTTTAGTGTGACAGGAAAGTAACCCGCTAATCGGCTAGTGCCCATAGCCTCGATCGTTAGGTGTAAGTGTAAAAAAATAAAGACAACGACTTATAAACATTGAATTTTACGAAAATGATTCGACTTATAGTAGACAAAATTAGTGATGGACATAATGACATTTTCTTGAAATTTGACTCAGCACCAGCTGAAATGAAAATTGTTGACAGTTATTATTTGTCCGAATTCTTAGAAATTACCGATACAGAACTTGAAAGTGCAAACTTTAAAAAAGCAAGAAAATTCGAATATAGAGAAATTATTTTTGAAGAAAATTTTACACTTATTTATATTGCAAGAAAACTCATTGACTACTGGATTGAACAAATAAAAGAAATCAAAAAAGGAGAAATGAGATTTATTCCATTTGATTTATCAGACGAATATATAAGTGGCTTACTGTTAGAAAGAAAGAAATTAGGATTTCTAATTAAACATGCTTACACGACTAAAATACAAGGCTGTGAAGGACTTAGAAAATCAACTCTGAAAGACTTAATACTTGAACGTAATGTTTCTTTTGACTTAGAAAAAGTGGAAGACCGATTTATCGGTGAAGATGCTTTTTTTGCTGGGCTTGAATGGAGTAAAAACGAACTAACTTATTGATAAAAAACACCATACACCTAACACACGCCTATGTTCACAGGCTGGCTGACGTGCACTTAGCGGGTTTTGCGCCCGCATTCACTTTGTCGCTATGCGACAGTGAATACGCCCGCAAACCGCCCGTGCCCATAGCCTCGGTCGTTAGCACCCATCCAAAAAAAACAAAAACAGAAGCATACAATAAGAAAATGAATTATTTTAAATACCAATTTATGAAAAAAAAACTGACAATTATTTTGATTTTATTCCCTTTTGTTCTATTTGCTCAGCAGATAAAACTTACGGCTGATCTTAACGCCTACCGTGCAGCCGACCAAATTACTAAACAACAAGTGGAATTTAAAGATCCCGGAAGTAAAGGTAGGAATCTAACATGGGATTTCCGTTTAATTCAACCCACTACTGAAGAGGACTATACTCTCGATTATTTTATACCGGATTCAACT
Source organism: Paludibacter sp. (assembly GCA_037446675.1). Taxonomy (GTDB): domain Bacteria; phylum Bacteroidota; class Bacteroidia; order Bacteroidales; family Paludibacteraceae; genus Paludibacter. Next base: position 5,418 of record JBBIID010000143.1, on the reverse strand, counting down.
CGAATGAATCGATTATGTGGAATGGAACACAACACGCGTTACTATTACACGCAACAAAACGACAGTCTGTGGGCAACTGGTTTTGAAAATTCTACTACCTACATGAAATATGTAACTCCTGAATTAAGATTGAAATTTCCATTGAGTTACGGCGATACATTGTTCAGCTATTTCAGAGGAGAAGGTGAACATTGTCATCGGGATTCTCTGCATGTAAGGGGTTATACCAAGGTAATAGTTGATGCAGAAGGAGAATTGCAATTACCTAATTTCGAGACGATAAAAAAGGCACTACGCGTACGCACTACTCGCCATTATACCGAAGTAGGAAAAGACAGTGTAGAAATGACATTAGATACTTATTCGTGGTATGCAGAGGGCATCCGCTATCCAGTTTTCGAAAGCGTAAAAACTTCTTTGAGTAAAAAAGGAGATAGCAAAGACGAACTTGGAGAAAGCATGACGGATACTACCGTATTTAGTACCTCATTTTACTATCCACCCGGGTTGCAAATCACTCAAGTTGAAACCGTTCCATTACCTGTAGAAACAGATGAGGAATTATTGGGTGCTGCTGCTGTATTTACCGAAGCAATTTTATTACCTAATCCTGTTGTGGAGAACCTAAATTTGAACTTTAAACTTACAAGAAATGCACGAGTATGGTTTAGCGTTCATTCTAATGGTGGGTTACCTCTTTGTCAAACGCCTCAGCAAAACCTTTCCGAAGGTTACAATAGCAGCACTATAAATATGGGCAGCCTGATGACCGGAACTTACACCCTCTATGTGCACGTAGATGATATGGTAATGCAGAAAATAGTTGTAAAAAAATAATGCAACCTTTTTTATCGTTTTAACATTGACTGAAAATTATACTGATTATAAATAATAGTAGATAGCAATTAATTTAATATTCTTCAATAAAACATTATGAACCACTTTAGATTACTTCTTTTTATCATGAGTCTCTTTTACTGTACTTCAATTATAAATGCAACAGAAATACATGCAAGAGTGATATGTCAACAAACACCGGAGGCTGCCAGTTTAGGTATTTATGGGCAATTACCTGTTAATTATCATACTGGTCAAGTTAATGTCGACATACCTCTGTTTAACATAACCGAGAACAACTTCAATTTACCCATTTCACTCCAATTTAACACAATGGGGTTCATGCCTGGAGCCAGACCAGGTTGGGTGGGGCAAAATTGGTCGTTACTAGCTGGTGGGGTTGTCACAAGAATTGTCAAATGCATCCCTGATGAAAACACTAATCTTGGCTATCTTAAAAAATACTCTGAAAATGCAGGAGCTAACTGGATTTCAAATACTAGAATCGATGAATTTATAAGGCTTGCATGTTTAAGATCACAAGGCAAGATTGTGCCTGCTGATAATGACACCGAACCAGATGAATTTTTTTTCAGTGTTAATGGATATACTGGTAAGTTTTGTCTTGATACTGATGGAAAATTTAAAGTACTAGGAGATCCAGGAGTTAAAGTTGAATACAATTTGAGTTTTGTTTCTGACTTATCAGGAAATTTAACTAATGACTGTACATTTTGGGGATTCAAAATCACATTAGTTGATGGAACTATATGTTATTTTGGGTATAGTCAAGGATTAATAGAAACGACAACAACAGAAAGAGCAAATACGTTCCCCATTGTAAAAAATACAATAACATCTTCATGGCAATTAAGTAAGATTATACTTCCTAAAAATAAAGATAAAATAATTTTTAATTATGCGGATAAAGTGAGAGATTATAACACTTTTGTTGAAATAAAAAAAGTTTCACAGGCCTGGAGATTAACTGGAACCACATTTTCTTTAATTGGAAATGGCTCAAACTTCTGCTCACAGGGAAATATAGAAAACTCAATGCAAACATTAGATCATTGCTATCTAAAATCAATTGAAGGAAATAATTTTAAATTAGAATTGTTTACCTCTAAAATGAATGGATTCAAACAAATAAATGAAATAAATCCTAATTGGCAGAAAATCGATTCTATAAAGTTGAGTGAAAAAGCTACGAATAGAAAAATAAAAAAAATTAGCTTTGAGTATCAAAATTGGAATAGATTGTTCTTAAAATCAGTAACAGAAGAAGGGAAACCTCCATATGAATTCACTTATGAAGGTACTCCAAATATTGATTATAGTTACAAATCATTGGATCATTGGGGGTATTATAATGGTTTTGTTGATAACCCCGAAATGATTGGATATACCTTTACAAATAATCAAGATGAGAAAAAATATTTTCTTTTAAATAGAGAGACTGATCCTTGGGCTGTCACTCTGGGGGCGTTAAAACAAATAAAATATCCGACAGGGGGAACTACCGACTTTGAATTTGAAGCTAACACCTATTCAAATTATGCCTATTTTTCAGAAACACCTGCACCCGGCATCTATTTGAAAAATGTATCAAAAAGTTGGAGTGTATTAAAAGATGATTTACATTTTCAAAAGGACCAATATGGCTATTATTTTACGATATTGTCACCTATATATTTAAAAATGTGGATGTCACTAAAAAGCAACCATAATGATTATACTTTCTGTGGAATTGTCCAACCTGGCTTACATTGGCTAAGGGAGTTTATCCCTAATGGAGTCGAAGATGACTATTTAATACATGACATGGTATATAAAATTTTAGAAGATAATACCAATGCGTATACAGGTGGAATAAGAATTAAAAAAATCACTAATTCCTATGGAGGAAGTAAAACTATACGAGAATATAAATATGTAAAAAACTATGATTCTCAACCAAACAATAAAGTATCAAGTGGAATACTCGGAGGATTACCACTTTATTCCTATGATGTCAATTCGACACCACCTTCAAGTGTTTTGGGTTTTTTATATAATTATACTACAAGTGAATTTTATTCTGCCGCAAGATCCTCTAGTTTCAGCTATTCTAGTTTGACAAATGGCAGCCACGTTGGATATTCTGAAGTTGTTGAAATTTTAAAAGATAAATATGATTCAATTTCAGGTTATTCCATTTACAAATATTCAAATTTTGATACAAATCCTGATTCTTTACCAGCTAAATTGGTAACTTTTGTAAGAGACGATGTTGGAGCAAGAAACTCTAAAGCACACGAAAGAGGTAAGTTAATTTGTGAATCGCATTATTCTAAGATGAATATTAAAATAAATGAAAAAAATTTTGTTTATAAAAACATTGTGCGTTCCCCAATTAGAACTATTGAAAATAAAAATATATTATTTGGTTGCCCGACCTCTGCAATATCAGGACAGGTCATCTCTGGGTATTATTTAAGTAATGATTCTTATTTATTGAGCAGTGAACAAGAGACTCACTATAGCCCTCAAGGTCAAAAATTGGCAACCACTGAAAAGGAATATGTATACAATAGCTACAATTTGCTGACAGAAAGAAAGATAACCGATAGTAGGAATGACAAAAGTACATCGAAATATAGTTACTCTATTGATATGCCTTCTCAAGCAGTGTCTATCTGTAGTCAAATGAAAGATTCAAATATCCTTAATACAGTTATAAAAGAAACAAACATTCTCAAAAAGGAAAACAGCGACTTAGGAATAGTCACTGAAGCAAAATTTTACGAATACATAAAAGATGGTAACAGATTTAACCTTAAAAATGAATATGCACTAGGAATCAATTCTACAATTTATGAGACAGAATTAGAATCAAGTGATTTACATCCAAAGTTTCGATTAGAAAATACATTCACTTATGATGCAAAAGGGAATTATTGTGAAATAATATCTAGCGCTGGAATAACCACAACTTATTTATGGTCGTATAATGGACAATATCCTGTTATTGAAATTAAAAATGCAACGTACAATCAAGTCTCAAACATTATTCCCGGTAGTGTAAACTACATTACCAGCTCAGCTTATCCAAGCGAGGCGATATTAAGTTCGGCAGTAAATAGTTTAAAAAGCGGCTTGCCAAATGCTCAGGTCACTAGTTATACTTACGAGCCTTTGATAGGAATACTTACACAAACCGATTCACGTGGCGTAACTACCTATTATGAATACGATGATTTTAACCGTTTGAAAGCCATCAAAGACAACAACGGTAAGTTATTAAAGAGTTTCGATTATAATTACAAACACTAAAGACGGAAATAGATTATGAAACGAATTAATTTTACAATAGCTTTTTTGGTAGTTGTAATAAATATATTTTCTCAAACAACTACTGAAAATTATGTGATCACCAAAACCTATACAGAAAATAATAATACCAGCTGCATTAGTCAGATTCAATATTTTGATGGTCTTGGACGATTGATCGAAACGGTTCAAAGTGTCCCCGCAAGAAAAGATCTGGTGTCTTATATTGAATATGATAATCTTGGGAGAGAAAGCAAGCAATGGTTGCCTGTTCCCAACGCTCAAACTAATGGCAGCTTCATGTCCTCTGCCGATGTACAAACTTACACTAATAATTTATCATTCTATTCCGAGGGACGGCCTTTTGCTGAAACTGTTTATGAATCTTCTCCGCTCAACCGTGTTACCAAACAATATGGAGCGGGATCAATATGGTATAGTAAAAATAAAAAAGACAGCACAAGTTATCAAACAAATAATGTCAATGAAGTTGCTTATTTCTTTGTAAATGGAAGCAATCTATTAGGGCGAAATCAATATTATGCCGCTGGTACACTTTTTAAAACCGTATATATTGATGAAGATGGTAAAACGACGACTGAGTATAAAAATAAACTTGGACAGATTGTTCTGAAGCGAAGCAGTGTAAATAGTGATACCTACTACGTGTATAATGATTTAGGGCAATTATCATATGTCATACCTCCTTTAGCTGTAGATCAAATAACAGGTAATGCCAATGACGACAATAGTACACTAAGAGGCTATGCTTACATTTACAAATATGATGAGAGAGGCAATAATGTAATGAAGCGTCTCCCTGGGTGCGATAGTATTTGTATGGTATATGACAAAGCCAATCGGTTAGTGCTTTCACAAGACGGCAACCAACGGGCAAAACAATTATGGATGGTTACAAAATACGATATATTGGGGCGGGTAATCTATACCGGCTCTATCAATAGCTCATTAAAAAGGGTGGATTACAAAGCCATACTCGACAATCAGGTTGTCATCGAAACTTACAACCCTTCTTCTTCCTTTTGCAATACCGGCTATACCTGTACCGGTAGTTTGACAGGAATTACTCCGCTAATCGTAAATTATTTCGATGATTATCGATTTACTGACCTCGCTATCAATGGCAGCAACCTGAATTGGGCTACACCGCCAACTGGCTATGATTCTCAATATATTAATGCCAAAGGACTCCTCACAGGAACACGCACATATATACTGGACGGAGTGGGAACCAACTATACAACCAAT
>JBBIID010000142.1:0-7549 GCA_037446675.1 Paludibacter sp. | reverse complement strand
CAATTGATGATAAGCGTCCTCCGTATTCTGCCGGCATACCCGATTTTATAAATCGCATGTCGCCAATTAAATCAGGATTGAAAACAGAAAACATACCTAATACATGAGTCGGATTTTGAATCATAGAGCCATTGAACAAAATTAAATTTTGATCATTATTTCCACCCCGAACATACAATCCGGAGTTAGCTTCTCCTGCCTGAGATACACCTCCCATGTATTGTAAAGCTTTGTAAGGATCATTTTCACCAGCAAATTTAGGTAGCTCTTTAAGTTGCTTTACATCTATTTTTAGTCCTGTAGAGCCGGATTTAAGATTCGCGTCGCTCAGTTTAGCGGTGACTTCAAGTTCATTTATGTCAAATACTTGTTTGGTTATGGATCTTGAGTCGGTAGAATCTGTGATAAGGATATGTTTATCCTGTGCTGCAATTGTGTGAACTGCAGCAAGCAAAATGAGAATCCAAAAACAATGTTTCATAGGGATGGGTTTGGTTAAATCTATCCCACAAATGAAAGCTTAGTTGTTGTTATTTCACAACAACTGCTTCCATGTTATTTGCTCTGATTTTTATGTAGATTGTGGAATTTTCCTTAGAATATTTGGTCTGAACATATCCCATACCTATGCCTTTTTTAATTTCAGGCAGCATGGTTCCCGAAGTTACAATTCCGATATGTTCGTTCTTTTCGTTGACAATTTCGTAGCCGTGACGTGGAATGCCTCTTTCTTTCAATTCGAAACGAACAAGTTTCCTTTCTGTTCCTTCAGCTTTTTGTTTTTCGAGTAACGGGCGATCGATGAAATTTTTACCTTCAACGAACTTGGTAATCCAACCTAGACCTGCCTCAATAGGCGAAGTAGTGTCATCAATATCATTTCCGTAGAGACAGAATCCTTTTTCGAGGCGTAAAGTATCGCGAGCTCCCAATCCAATTGGTTTTATTCCGAATTCTGCACCTGCTTCAAAAATAGCGTCCCAAACCTGATCGGCATATTCAGGGTAAAAATACAATTCAAAACCTCCTGCTCCGGTATAACCTGTATTTGAGATGATAACTTCTTTTACGCCCGCAAGTTTTCCAGTAGTAAATCCGTAATAAGGAACTTCCGATAAATTTACATCTGTCAGTTTTTGCAAAGTTTCCAACGCTTTTGGACCTTGTACTGCCAACTGAGCCATTTTATCCGAAGCATTTTCCAAATCGGTACCTTCTGGATTGTGGCTTACGCACCAGTTCCAATCTTTTTGAATGTTTGAGGCATTTACAACAAGAAAATATTTGTCTTTTTCAAAATGATAAACCAAAATGTCATCAACAATTCCTCCTTTTCCATTTGGAAAGCAGGAGTATTGTGCTTTGCCAATTGGCAAAACAGAAACATCGTTGGAAGTTACTTTTTGCAAAAACGCTAACGCTTTAGGACCTTTTACCCAAAATTCACCCATGTGCGAAACATCGAAAACCCCAACGCCATTTCGTACTGTAAGATGTTCATCGTTAATTCCGCTGTATTCAATAGGCATATTATAACCTGCAAATTCGTGCATTTTTGCCCCTAACTCAATATGTTTCTTCGTAAATGGTGTTGTTTTCATAAAAAAGTCTCTAAATTCGGTGTGTTGTCTATTTTATAAATAATCTATATACTTGCTTACAGATTCTGATAATTATTTGGCGGCTAAAATCTCAACGATTTTCACGATCACCATCATGGCTTTTTCCATGGATTGAACAGGTACATATTCAAATCGGCCATGAAAATTATGTCCGCCGGCAAAAATATTGGGACAAGGCAGTCCCATGTACGAAAGTCGAGAACCGTCTGTCCCGCCACGAATTGGTTTAACATTTGGTTTTACGCCTACCGACTCCATTGCTTCAAAAGCCAAATCGACAATGTGCATAAGCGGTTCAACCTTTTCACGCATGTTGTAATATTGATCTTTCAGCTCCAAAACGGCAGTGTTTTCTCCAAATTCGGCATTTATTTTATTTACCAAGTGTTGTATTTCTTTTTTTCTGCGTTCGAAACGATCGCGGTCGTGGTCACGAATAATATAGCTCAAAGTTGATTTTTCTACCGTCCCTTCCATATTGGTCAGGTGATAAAATCCTTCGTAATTTTGAGTGTGCTCGGGAGTTTCGGAGCGTGGCAGCATTCCTACAAACTGTTGAGCAATTCGCATGGAATTGACCATTTTGTGGTATGCATATCCCGGATGAACATTGATGCCGTTGAAATGAATTTTTGCTCCGGCAGCATTGAAATTTTCAAACTCAAGCTCGCCGATTTCACCTCCATCCATAGTGTAAGCCCAATCAGCATTAAACTTTTCTACATTAAAATGATCAGCTCCTTGTCCTATTTCTTCGTCAGGAGTGAAACCGATACGTATTTTTCCATGTTTAATCTCAGGATGCTCGATCAGATATTCCATCGCAGAGACGATTTCAGCAATTCCGGCTTTGTCGTCGGCTCCCAATAACGTAGTTCCGTCCGTTACAATTATGTCCTGTCCTTTATATTGTAAAATCTCGGGAAATTTTTCCGTTTCGAATAATATTACCTGCTCGTCGTTGAGTAAAATGTCGCTTCCGTCGTAATTGCTTACAATTCGAGGTTTCACATTTTTACCGCTCATATCCGGGCTAGTATCCATGTGAGATATAAACCCAATAGTAGGAACGTTTTTATCGATATTTGCTGGTAACGTAGCCATGATATAACCATTTTCGTCTAAATTAACTTCTTCTAAACCAATGCTTTTTAGTTCTTCAACAAGATATTTTGCAAAAATCATTTGTCCAGGAGTGCTGGGTGTCATGTTTGTATTTTCGTCGGAAGTAGTCGTGAAACTTACATATTTCAGAAAACGGTCGGTAATATTCATGATGGTATCATTTAAAATTAAGACACAAAAATACTCAAAAAAATGTATATAAATTTGCTTTCTAAACGTTTTTTGTTGACTTATTGTTTCTTTAAAAATTTATAAAGTAAACGATAAACAGTTATCAGTTGATAGTTATCAGTGAATGATAATTTATTAATTCATAATTTCCAAATCGTAATCCATTTATTTTGCTGGGACTTATATTTGAAGTCATTTTTTTATTAATTTTGCTGTACTAATCAAAAAATCATTCATTTATAAAATCTAATATGCTTGGAACTTTTGTAAACGCAGGTGCTGTTATTGTTGGTGGAATTGCCGGTATGCTTTTCAATAAAAGTATGCCAGATAGGTTTAAAACAATTTATTTTCAGGCAGTAGGGTTGTTCACCATTGCTATTGGAATTAGCATGGTTTGGAATATGCAACATATTCTGATTGTGGTGAGTAGCCTCGCCATAGGTTCGCTCTTGGGTGAGTGGTGGAACTTGGAAGCTGGTGCTGAAAAGATGAGCGAATACCTTAAAAAGAAACTTCATATCGGAAGCGAACGCTTTACCGAAGGACTGATTACGGCTTTTCTGTTATATTGCATTGGAGCTATGACAATTGTTGGGGCTATAAATGAAGGAACCGGTGGATCTTCGGAAGTGTTGCTCACAAAATCGTTAATGGATGGTTTTTCGTCAGTTATTCTGGCATCGGCATTTGGAGTGGGAGTGATTGTTTCTGCTATTCCATTAGTTATTTTTCAGGGAGGAATCACTTTGTTGGCGATGTACGCCGGTTCTTTTTTTACTCAGGACATTATACTTGGCTTGACAAGCGTAGGTGGAATTTTACTGATAGGCTTGGGTATTAATATATTAGAAATAAAAAAGTTGCGTATCATGAATATGTTGCCTTCACTTCTGATTGTTGCGCTACTTTTGTGGCTATTTGCTAAATAGTTAAAATGGAAAAACCGGAATTTCCGGGAGAAATTCATATTTCGAATTTTCGGTGTTTACCTTGCAGCAATAATGCTCCAATCCGTTGCTAATTATAAAATAATCCACTTTTAATTTTGCATTGTAAACTGCCACCTGATCGAATGTTTCCTGACTAATTGCCACATTGGGTGCTTTGAACTCAATTATCATAACAGGCATTGCCTTGTTATCGTAAAGAATAGCGTCGCACCTTTTTTTCATTCCGTTTAGGTTCAATTGCTTTTCTACAGCCAAATAAGCTGCCGGAAAATTTTTTGCCTCAATCAGAAAGCGTATAAAATGTTGCCGAACCCATTCCTCGGGCGTAAGTGAAACGAATCGTTTCCGCTGGGAATCGAAAATGAAGTATTTTTCGTTTTCTTTTTTTATCCGAAAATTATATTGGGGAAGGTTGAGTTGCAACATTTTTTAGTATTTTTGTTTCACTTATTTTTGCTGGCTATCTAATATTCCAGTTGAAAAAGCAACATTTGTGATGACGAAAAATTCACATTGAATTCCCTTGCGAAATTACAAAAACATATTTAAAACCGAAGTATATGAAGACAAAAAAGGAAATTGTTGAAAACTGGCTTCCACGATATACCAAACGTCCGCTGGATGAATTTACCGACCACATATTGCTCACGAACTTCAATAATTATGTAGAACTTTTTGCGAAATGGTTCGATGTTCCGGTTGTAGGGAGAGATGGAAATATGCCTAATGCATCGGCAAATGGAATAACTATTATCAATTTTGGCATGGGAAGTCCGAATGCAGCGCTTATCATGGATATACTTTCGGCTATTCATCCCAAAGCGGTTTTGTTTTTGGGCAAATGCGGCGGACTGAAAGATAAAAATAGTCCGGGAGATTATATATTGCCAAGTGCAGCCATTCGTGGTGAAGGTACTTCGAACGACTATTTTCCACCCGAAATTCCGGCGCTTCCGGCTTTTAGTCTTCAACGTGCCGTGTCGTCTAACATCCGTGATTTTGGAAAAGATTATTGGACGGGAACGGTTTACACGATGAACCGCAGAGTTTGGGAACACGATGAGACTTTTAAAGAATATTTGCGTGCTACTCGTGCCATTGCCATTGATATGGAAACAGCGACACTTTTCTCTGCCGGATTTTACAATGGAATTCCAACAGGAGCATTGTTGCTGGTTTCGGATATGCCACTACACGAAGATGGTATAAAAACAACCGAAAGTGATAAGAAAGTGACGGCAGATTTTGTTGAAGAACACATAAAAATTGGTGTAAAGTCGTTGTCGTCGTTGATAAATAAGAGTAAAACAATCAAGCATTTACGTTTCGAGTAGCCTTGTCGCGTTAAAACAAGGCCGTTTATGGCAAAGCAGGAATTATTATCGCATACACAAATATTATCTAACTTAAAACAAAAGAAATATTCTCCCGTTTACTTTTTAATGGGGGACGAGCCTTATTATATTGATGTAATTTCCGATTATATTCAGGATAATTTGTTGGATGCAGGCGAAAAGGAGTTTGATCAAACTATCGTTTACGGGAAAGATGTTGAAATTCAGAGTGTAATTAATGCCGCCAAACGCTATCCGATGATGGCGCAATATCAGGTATTAATTGTAAAAGAAGCACAGTTGATAAAAGCTTGGGACGATTTGATTTATTATTTGCAAAATCCTTTGAAATCGACAATTCTGGTGTTTTGTTATAAATACGGAGCACCCGATAAACGAAAAAAATGGTTTCAGGAATTAGGTAAAATTGGCGTAGTTTACGAATCGTCGAAACTTCGCGATTATGAAGTGCCCAGCTGGATTTCGAATTACTGCAAATCGAAAAATGTTGGTATCGATGATAAAGCAGCTGCCATGCTTTCCGAATTTTTGGGAACAGATTTGAGTAAATTAGTGAACGAACTCGAAAAATTGATTCTGACCAAATCGGCCGATTCTTCGCGAATAACTCCGGAGCTTATTGAAAAAAACATTGGCATTAGTAAGGATTTCAATGTTTTTGAATTGCAGGCAGCTTTGATAAATAAAGACGTTTTAAAAGCAAACCGGATTATCCGTTATTTTGCCGAAAACAAAAAAGCAAATCCAATGGTGTTGGTGCTTTCGCAACTGTTCAAATTCTTTAGCGATTTGATGATTTATCATTATTTGTCGGATAAAAATCCTGCTGCCGTGGCTTCTGAGTTAAAAGTGAATCCATATTTTGTGAAAGATTATCAGAAAGCTGCTCAGGTTTTTGGCGCATGGAAAACGATGAATATAATTACGTATATCCGCGAAACAGATGCTCGTTATAAAGGAATCGGGGATACGGGAACCGATGAGGGCGATTTGATGAAAGAATTGGTTTTTAAAATGCTTCATTGATATATTTAAATGTTAGAATTGTACTATGAATAAAATTATTAAAGTTCTATCTTTTTTTAGCCTTGTTTTCGTTATTGCTTTCACGGCTTGTGTCGATACTAAATTTCCGTCATCAACGGATAATCAGATTATGTTTAATGATACGCTGTCTTACAATACGCTTATGGATATTGATGGAAATATTTATCATACCATTCAAATTGGTGATCAAACGTGGATGGCTTCTAATTTGAAAGTCACAAAATACAGAAATGGTGATTTGATCCCGACAACTTCTGCTTCGAAAAATATAGACTCAAAAGGCGAACCAAAATATCAATGGGCATACAAAGGCGATGAGAAAAATGTAAAAAAATATGGTCGTCTTTACACTTGGTATGCAATAGCAGATGCGAGAAATATTGCACCAGAAGGATGGCATGTTGCTACATCGGATGATTGGAATACGCTGGAAGAATATGTTTCCGTAAATCCGGGTACATCTCAGTTGTTAGTGAAAGCTTTAGCCGGAACTACTGATTGGAAAATTGATGAAACAACCGATGCTATTGGTAATGATTTGTCTGTCAATAATTTTTCTGGTTTTACGGCATTGCCTGGCGGTCGTCGTTATCCGGATGGAACATGCAATGGATTGGAACAATTCGGTTATTTTTGGACTAGCCTTGCCAGCAATAACATGGATGCCCATTATAGAATTCTGGTCTATTGCAATAGTCAGATGTATAAGCTTACCATTAGTAAAAAATATGGTTTTTCCGTTCGTTGCGTAAAAGATAATTAATCCTGATTTTATAAGTAGAGGGTGTCTCAGAAGTAAGAAGAACGCAAATTACGCAAATTGCCGCAAATCATAATAGGTTATATCTGTAAGATGATATAAAACAAACCGTTAATTTTATTTGTGAAAAATTTGCGTAATTTGCGTTCAAGAATCATTTTTGGACACCTTCTTTTCATGTACTAAATATATGTCGATCAATTCAAAGTTTATTTCCCTAATTTCTGCTTCTTTGCAGATTTCCGAAAAACAAGTTCATAATTCCATTCAGTTGTTCGATGATGGGGCAACTATTCCATTCGTAAGTCGCTATCGAAAAGAAATGACAGGAGGACTGGATGAAGTCCAACTCACGGATGTAAAAGACAAATACGATAAGCTGTGCGAACTGGAAAAAAGAAAACAAAGCATTTTAAAGTCGATTGAAGAGCAGGATAAACTGACGGATGAGTTGAAAAAACGAATCGATGACTGCTGGAATCTGACGGAATTGGAAGACATTTATTTGCCATATAA
>JBBIID010000141.1:0-7560 GCA_037446675.1 Paludibacter sp. | reverse complement strand
AATTTTACTCAACAAAGCTTACAAGGCATATCTTTACTTTGCCTTAATAAATCGATTGATAATTGGAATGCCTTTTAGAGGAAAATCTCTTTTTACCAAAAGACCAAGGAATAAAATCATTAAAATCGATTTTAAAGCTACATTCAACAGAATATATGGTGTATCAATAAATAAACTGATAACATAAAAAATTATCGTAACCGCTGTGTATAAGCCAATCGTTTTCAGGTCGTATTTTATAGGCATATATTTCTGTCCAAAATAATAAGACACAACCATAACAACAAAATAACAAATAAATGCCGACCATGCAGAGCCTGTATAGCTAAAAATTGGAACCAGAACCACGTTACCAACTACAATGATTACAGTTCCCAATATTGAGAACCATGCACCATACATGGTTTTGTCGGTCAATTTGTACCACAGCGACAAATTGAAATAAACTCCCTGAAATATAAACGACATTAAAACAATCGGAACTACATTTAATCCTACCCAATAATCCCGTTGAATTATATATTTAAATACATCAATGTACAAAATCATTCCCAGAAAAATCAGATATGAGAAAATGATGAAAAATTTCATGGCATCAGCGTATGCCGAAAGGCTATTTTTATCCTTGTGCTGCGAAAAAATGAATGGTTCGTAAGCATAACGGAAAGCTTGTGTAAACATAAGCATAACCAATGCAATTTTGGATGTTGCTCCATAAATTCCCAACTCCGAAGCTCCTTTTTCTCCCGGCATCAAAAATGGGAAAAGAATTTTATCCAGTGTTTGATTCATAATACCTGCAACACCAAGTATCAATAGAGGAAGTGAGTATTTTAAAAGCTGGCGAAGTAGTGCGCTATCGAACACAAACTTCATTTTTACAATGTAAGGGAGTAAAAATAATGTTTGAATAACAGTAGAAATGATATTTGCAACAAATACATAACCTACTCCATATTCCGGGTTGTAGAACCAACTGATAGTTGCCGGAGCGACTTTCAACAGCCAGGGGCAACCAATAAGGAAGAATAAATTAAATGCGATATTCAGTACGACGAAAATCAATTTGATGGCCGCGAACTTAATCGGTCGGTTAATGTAGCGCAAATAAGCAAATGGAATACTGGCAAAAGCATCGAAAGCCACCACAACTCCCAGCATGCTTATGTATTCAGGATTTTCGGAATAGCCTAACATATTCGCAATCTGACCCGAAAACACAAGACAAACAACGCTGAACAACAGAGAAGTAAATCCTACCGAAATCAGAGAAGTTGAATAAACTTTTTCCGAGTCATCTTTATGTTTGTTCGCAAAACGGAAAAATCCCGTTTCCATTCCATAAGTAAGAATCACCAACAACAGCGCAGTCCACGAATACAAGTTCGTAACCACACCATATTCTGCAGAACTCGCAAGTACATAGGTATATAACGGGACGAGTAGCCAATTCAGAAATTTCCCTAATATGCTGCTTATCCCATAAATGGCGGTTTCTTTCGCCAATTTTTTCATTTGTTCTGCCATTTATCTACAATAATTAAAAGCAAAAAAATCATTTTGATTTAAAAACATTCATTATTTTCTCCACCCATTTTATCTCGGGTGAAGGCTCAAAGTCCTCTTTCTTCAAATATCCACCATCGATAAGCAACTGAACGGCTTCCTCCAACTGCTCTTCGCGGACTTCAAGTTTTACTCCGCCATTTACATTGGCCAAATAGGCACGATTTATAACTTCATCCCTGCCAAAACATTCTATTCCCATCGATTCAAGATACGCTTTTACCATCTCGAAATCGACCGAACTACTAAAAGTTCTAATAGTAACCAGTTTATCCATAACTCTGAAAATTAAATTAAGCCAAATCTTCTTTTTAAAAAAGAGTTCCGGTTTCTCCGTATTTCACTTTCCCCAGATGTTTGTACGCCAGTTCGGTAACTTCGCGTCCACGTGGAGTTCGTTTCATAAAACCTTCCTTAATCAGGAATGGTTCGTAAACTTCCTCCAACGTTCCCGGATCTTCACCAAGCGCTGTTGCAATGGTGGTTAATCCAACCGGACCGCCACGGAATTTATCGATAATGGTCGTCAAAATCTTATTGTCGATTTCGTCCAGTCCATACTTATCGATATTCAAAGCTTCCAGTGCATAGCAAGCAATTTCGTGATCAATTACGCCCGTTCCTTTTACCTGAGCAAAATCGCGCACACGCCGTAAAAGCGCATTGGCAATACGTGGTGTTCCACGACTTCGGCCACCGATTTCTACAGCCGCCTTATGTTGGATAGGAACATCCAGCAAACTGGCCGAACGTTTTATAATTCCCGTAATAACTTCTATATCGTAATACTCAAAGTGACAATTGATCCCGAAACGGGCACGCAGCGGAGCTGTAAGCAAACCACTTCGGGTTGTCGCGCCAATCAACGTAAACGGATTTAGCTCTAATTGAATAGAACGGGCACTCGGACCTTTATCAATCATGATATCAATCCGGTAATCTTCCATTGCCGAATAAAGATACTCTTCCACAATCGGACTTAAACGGTGAATTTCGTCAATAAAAAGCACGTCGTTGGTTTCAAGACTTGTCAGCAAGCCTGCCAAATCTCCAGGCTTATCCAATACCGGACCGGAAGTAATTTTGAACCCGACGTTCAATTCATTGGCAATGATATTTGACAAAGTAGTCTTTCCCAATCCGGGAGGTCCGTGCAACAGCACATGATCGAGCGATTCGGTTCGCATACGGGCGGCCTGCACGAAAATCTTCAGGTTCTCCACAATTTTGTTTTGTCCCTGAAAATCTTCGAAACTCAACGGGCGCAAAGCATTTTCAAATTCCTTTTCGCCTTTCTGATTGTTTCGTATGTCGAAGTTTTGTTCCATTTTTAACTTTATATCTCGCAAAGTCGCTAAGACGCAAATTATTTTTTTTGAGATGTCTATTCTTTTTTACAAATCATTTACAACTCGTCTTATACCATCCTTAATTAGATTTTCATTGAAATTGATGAGCAGACCTAGTTTTAAATTAGTCAATTTCAAATAGGTCAATAATTGTTTATAATGAACTGGAGCTAACTCTTCAACCGATTTTAATTCAACAATGACTTTATTTTCCACAATCAAATCTGCTCTGAAACCTATTTCCAGCTTCGTATTATTCCAAATAACAGGAATTGGTTTCTGTCTTTCTACCTTTAGCTCCAGCTTTCTTAATTCCAGAAACATTATTTCCTCATAAACTGACTCAAGCAAACCTGGACCTAATTTATTATGAATTTGAAACACTAAATTCACAATAATCTTCGACAATTCATTTTCAGTCATAGGCTTATTCTAAAAAATTAAAAATCACCTTTGCGCCTTAGCGTCTTTGCGTGCGCTCTATTTTGTCAGACTCCTGAAAACTTCTTCCATGCTTCTCTCTACCGCTTTCAGTGTCAGAATTTTGTTATTCGTTTTTACTGCAAAATCAAAAATTTCAGCACGAATATCTTTATTTGCAAGTATTGAGTATGTATTATTTCCTTTTGCCGCAACAGAATTTACACCTTCTATTCCGGTCATTTCCGCTTCGTTCAAGAATTCCACTTCAAATTGCAAGTTGTTTTCATCAAATTGGTTGATCTGTGAAATATCAGGATAATCGGCCACAATTTCGCCTTTGTTTATAATCAACACACGATTGCAGATTGCTTTTATTTCCTGCATAATGTGCGTGCTCAGCAAAACTGTTTTGTCCTTTCCAATTTCGCGTATCAACTGGCGGATTTCTTCCAATTGATTTGGATCAAGACCTGTCGTAGGCTCGTCGAGAATCAACACTTTCGGATTATGAAGCAACGCCTGAGCCAGCCCAACACGCTGACGATAACCTTTCGAAAGTTGCCCGATTTTCTTTTTGAACTCCGGGCGTAATCCAACTAAATCAATCAATTCATTTACTCTCGCCTCTTTCTGCTTCCCTAATTTGTACGTATCCGCCACAAAAAGCAGATATTCTTTCACGTACATTTCGGTGTACAACGGATTTTGTTCAGGTAAATAACCTACCAAACCTGCTGACTCGATCTGATTTTCCTTTACTTCCAATCCACATATTTTCACCGATCCGGCATCGTAGCCCAGCGATCCGGCAAGGATTTTCATAGTCGTGGTTTTTCCGGCACCGTTCGGGCCAAGAAATCCCACTACTTCTCCTCCACCTATTTCGAAGTTAATATCGTTGAGAACAGTCTGTTCTCCATACTTCCGGGTAAGATTTGAAATGCTTATCGACATGAAAAAACGTTGATCAATTTATAACGAATAATAAATGGTTGCAAAAGTACATTTTTTATATGCACATCCGTCGTCAGGCAACCTTTAATTAAAGACCTTTAAAGTTAGGCTTTCGATTTTTTAAACAACCCGATTCCAATCGAAAGTAAAATATACCATCCGATAATCGGTGCAAAAGCATCTAATTGTAAGAGCAATAAAAGAATAAGGCAAACGATCAGGAAAATATATTGCAATGCATTATTTTTCCACGCCACACTTTTGAACTTAAGCGAGAACATTGGAATCTCCGATACCAAAAAATAGCAAAACAGTGCGACCAAGCCAACTACAACCCAAACATAATTCAACAGGAAAGCAGAGAAAGAATAAACAATTCCGCTCCAAAAGATGGCATTAGCAGGTACAGGAAGTCCTAAGAAAGAATCTGTTTGACGGGTATCAATATTAAATTTTGCAAGACGGAGTCCTGAAAACACAGGAATAAGAAAACCTACAAATGGTAACCAAGCTATCTCAGTATTGGAAAGCAACGAAAAGACAATAGCGCCGGGAGCTAATCCGAAACTTACGACATCGGCCAACGAGTCCAGTTCCTTTCCCATTGGAGAATATGCTTTCAGCAATCTGGCGGCAAATCCGTCCATAAAATCGAAAACTGCTGAAACCAGAATCGCGATAAAAGCAGCTTTGTAGTTATCCTGAAAAGCAAAAAATACAGCCACGCAGCCCGAAAACAAGTTGAGGCTGGTAATAAAATTCGGAATGTGTTTTTTTATCATGTTTAGAGTTTTATTCCTTATTTCTACTATCTATCCAAATAGTCACCGGGCCGTTGTTCACCAAAGCGACTTTCATATCGGCAGCAAAAGTCCCGGTTTGAACTTCCTTTCCCAGTTTCTGACTAAGCGATTTACAAAAATGTTCGTAAAGCGGGATGGCTATTTCGTGTTTCGCAGCCCGAATATACGAAGGACGATTCCCTTTTTTTGTCATGGCATGAAGCGTAAACTGACTCACAACTAAGATTTCGCCATCCTCATCCACCACCGAACGATTCATCACTCCGTTTTCGTCGTCGAAGATTCGTAATCCTATTGCCTTACCGGCAAGCCATTCACTATCGTCAATTGTATCTTCGTTTTCAATTCCCACCAAAATCAACAATCCCTTTTTTATCGACGATTTTATACTGCCATCAATCTCTACCGATGCTTCGTTTACCCGCTGAATTAAAATACGCATAACTATGCTTTTTTTACCTGACAAAATTACAAAAAAAAGTTGATTTAGTGATTTTGTTAACCTATTCATATACAAAACAAAATAGCCATTGATAATTAAATGATTAATAAAACAAATTTCCATTATAGGCATATCAAAAAATATAGTTTTAATATCAAATTTTACAAAGAGACTTGATTTGTTTTTAAATACCTTTGCCAATGCTTTAAAGTTGATAATATGAAAAACAAATCGTTTCTGGCCTTCGACCTAGGTGCCACAAGTGGACGCTCCATTTTAGGAACTATTGAAAACGGAAGACTTCTGATGAAGGAACTTACCCGTTTTCCGAACCAGATATTGCAGATTGGAGATCATTTTCACTGGAATATTTATTCCTTGTTTGAGCATCTTAAAGCCGGTTTAGTGGCAGCAAAAAACGAAGGCATTGAAATCACTTCCATTGGTATTGACACATGGGGAGTTGATTTTGCTTTACTGGGCGAAGACGGCACTATACTCGGCGCTCCATACGCTTACCGCGACCCACATACAGTTACTGCTCCCGACGAATTTTTCAAAATTGTTCCCCGCGAAAAGGTTTATGACTTAACAGGAATTCAGGTAATGAATTTCAACAGCCTCTATCAGTTATTCGCGCTCAAACGGGACAATAATTCTTTACTGAAAGCTACGAAAGAAATATTATTCATGCCCGATGCATTGGCATATATGCTTACAGGAGAGAAAGTGGTTGAATACACTATTGCTTCCACGTCACAAATCTTAAATCCACGGACAAAAAAATTCGAAGCCGAACTACTTGAAAAAGCAGGCGTTTCTCCAACCATTTTAGGTGATGTTGTTATGCCCGGTACATTGATTGGATATTTAAAAGACGATTTGGCTGAAGAAAGTGAGTTGGGAAAAGTTGCCGTTGTAACAGTTGCCGGACACGATACAGGAGCGGCTGTAGCTGCTGTCCCTGCCTCAAACGAAAACTTTGCATATTTGAGTTCAGGCACATGGTCGCTAATGGGAATCGAGGTGAAAGAGCCAATTATCACTAAAGAAACTTTCGAACTGAACTTCACGAACGAAGGCGGTGTAGAAGGTACTACCCGTTTCATGAAAAACATCACCGGTATGTGGATATTGGAACAATGCCTGAAAGAATGGAAAAAAGAGGGTATCACTTACGCTTACGAAAAACTGGTACACATGGCCGGGACAGTTCCCGCATTTCAGTCGTTTCTAGACACCGATCATCCTTCTTTTGCAAATCCAGCCTGCATGACCAACGCTATTATTGAATACTGCAAATCTACAGGACAAAAAACTCCGGAAAGTCATGCTGAATTTGTTCGCTGCATTTTCGAAAGTCTTGCACTGAAATACAATTTCGTATTAGGAAAACTAAAAGGAATAGCTCCTTTCAGTATCGATAAACTACATGTGATTGGCGGAGGCTCGAAAAACCCGTTATTAAATCAGTGGACTGCAAACGCAATTGGAATTACTGTCGTTGCAGGCCCTTCTGAAGCAACTGCTATTGGCAATATAATGATTCAGGCAAAAGCCGCCGGTTGCGTCAATTCGTTGCTGGAAATGCGTCAAATCATTGGTGAATCGGTTGTTCTGGACGAATTTTTGCCTCAGGACAAAGCCGCATGGGCAGATGCTTATCAAAAATTTATGAAAGTAACAAAGCTATAAAAATAAACAAAAAATGGCTGTAGTCGTAATTCTGCCCAAACAAGGGCAATCGGTAGAAAGTTGTATTATCGGAGAAATAAAGAAAAAAGACGATGTCGTAAAAAAAGGCGATATTATTTTTACTTACGAAACGGATAAAGCTTCTTTCGAAGAAGAATCTCCTGCCGATGGTGTGGTACTCGAATGTTTTTACAACGAAGGAGACGAAGTTCCAGTATTGCAAAATATGATGGTGATAGGCCAACCGGGCGAAGATTATGCTGCTCTCTTAGGGGATGAAGTTCCAACTGCATTTGTTGCTGTTGCAGTTACTACTGTAGATCCTACA
>JBBIID010000140.1:0-7594 GCA_037446675.1 Paludibacter sp. | reverse complement strand
CCCTGGCATTCCTCGCAACGCCCTCCTTCGGTATTGAACGAGAAAAAAGAAGCAGAATAATTCATTTGTTTCGAAAGCTGCTGGTCGGCAAATAGCTTCCGAATTTCATCGTAAGCTTTTATGTAAGTCACCGGATTCGAACGCGAAGAACGCCCGATGGGGTTTTGGTCAACGAATTCAATGTCTTTTGCCAAGTGCATGCTTCCGCTTAGCGTTCCGAATTGTCCGGTACGATCCGCCACTCCGCCATAATGCTTTTTCAGTGCAGAATAAAATACATTCCGTACCAACGACGATTTACCCGAACCACTCACTCCGGTAACGACGGTCATAACATTCAGCGGGAATTTTACATTAATCCCTTTCAAATTGTTTTCGCGTGCACCAATCACCTCGATATAATTGTTCCATTTTCTCCTGAATTTCGGAACATCAATTGTTTCTTTTTCCGATAGGTATTTTAATGTATATGAGTTCTCAATTCCGGCGAGTTCTGTTCCGTTTTTTTCTAGATTCTCAAAATCGGCAGTTCCACGGAAAACGACTTCACCGCCCAATCGACCGGCATTAGGACCAATGTCGATGATATAATCGGCCGCACGCATAATTTCTTCATCGTGCTCCACCACTACGACTGTATTTCCCAAATCGCGCAATTGTTTCAGCACTTTTATCAGCAAATGTGTGTCTCGCGAATGCAACCCGATACTTGGTTCATCCAGTATATACAAAGAACCGACTAAACTACTCCCCAGCGAAGTTGCCAAATTTATTCGCTGACTTTCACCGCCTGACAGTGAGTTAGACAGACGATTCAGCGTAAGATAGCCCAAACCTACATCCATTAGGAACTGAATTCGGTTATTTATTTCTACCAACAATCGTTTGGCGATGGCAGCATCATGCTCGTCCAATTCAATATTTTTGAAAAAATCGGACAACTTATAAATTGACATCAATACCAATTCGGAAATCGACTTGCCGGAAATACGAATATAATTTGCTTCCTTTTTCAATCGGCTGCCGTGACATTCGGGACAAATCGTTTTTCCACGATAGCGCGCCAACATTACACGATACTGAATTTTATATTGTCCGGCTTCCAAATGTTTAAAAAAGGCATTTAGTCCTTCGAAATATTGGTTTCCAGTCCACAACAACCGTCGCTGGTCATCCGTCAAATCGTAATATGGCTTATGAACCGGAAATCCAAATTTCGACGCGGTTCTGATCAGTTGATTTTTCCATTCACTCATCACTTCGCCTTTCCAGCAAACAACGGCATCTTCATAAATCGAAAGATTTTTATTCGGAATCACGAGATCTTCGTCGATGCCGATGACGCGTCCAAAACCTTCGCAAACAGGACATGCTCCAATCGGACTATTGAAACTAAACGTATGAACGGTTGGCGTTTCGAATTGCACTCCATCTGCTTCAAATTTTTTCGAGAAAGTCAGAAGTTCAGGTTTCTCTCCACTAAAAACTTTTAGAATACACGAGCCATTGCCTTCGTAAAATGCAGTTTCAACAGAATCAGTTAATCGACTAATGCCGGTTTGCGAATGATCGACCACCAAACGGTCGATCAGCAAACAAATATTTTTCGATTTGATTGACTTCTCCTCTCCTTTCAGAATTTCAGCAATTTGAACGGTTTCGCCATCAATATCTACACGGCTGAATCCTTGTAGTTGCAAACTGTTCAATTGTTCAAAAACAGTTCTCTCCGAATTCTTTATCAATGGAGTAAGTACCATTATCCTGGTTTCGTCAGGGAAAGCCATAGCAGCATCAACAACATCCTGCGCTTCGTGCTTTTTCACTACTTCTCCGGAAACCGGCGAATAAGTCACGCCAATCCGGGCGTATAACAATTTAATATATTCATAAATTTCGGTGGAAGTTCCAACTGTCGAGCGCGGATTTCGGGTGTTTACCTTTTGTTCAATGGCAATTGCAGGCGGAATTCCTTTAATATAATCAACTTCCGGTTTGCTCATTCGTCCTAAAAACTGACGGGCATAAGCCGAAAGGCTTTCCACATAACGCCGCTGACCTTCGGCGTAAAGCGTGTCGAATGCCAACGAAGATTTCCCCGAACCGGACAAACCGGTAATCACCACCAGTTTGTTTCTCGGTATTTCAACATCAATATTTTTTAGATTATGAACTCTTGCACCTTTTATTATAATATTACCTTGCTTGGACATCTTAACTCTATTCTCGGATTTTACATTCAACGATTCATTTTTTTTGAACCTACAAAGATACAATATTAGTTATAATCAAATCCGAAAATAATCTGATTTATCATTATCATACCTTAAATGCAAAGCTTCAAAATCGTTACACATTTATCCGTCATATACAATAAACACAGCTAAAATTCGGCAAAATTGAAAAATCAGGCTTCTTTCCTGTGTCAAAACCATAAAATTTAAAAATAATGTGTTGAAAATTTGGCTCGTACCAACTTGTTTTTGTTATTTTGCAGCCGATTTCAACTTAACATTGTCCTTTTCTGTTGTTTTGATATATTTTTTATTGAAAAATGTTTGTTTTTGATAGGTTCAAATTAACTACAATGTTTTATAACGAATCGTAAATCCTTAATTATTTTAAGTATGCCAAAAAATCTTGTCATTGTAGAGTCCCCTGCTAAAGCTAAAACCATTGAAAAATTTCTTGGAAATGAATATCACGTAATGTCCAGCTTCGGGCATATTCGCGATTTGGCTGAAAAAGGAATTGGAATTGATTTTGAAAATAATTATCAACCACAATACGTAGTTTCCACCGACAAGAAGAAAACAGTTACCGAGCTAAAAAAAGCAACAAAAGACGCAGAAGTGGTATGGCTGGCTTCCGATGAAGACCGCGAAGGAGAAGCTATTGCCTGGCATTTGTTTGAGGAGCTGAAATTAAAAAAAGAAAATACCCGCCGAATTGTTTTTCACGAAATTACAAAAGATGCGATTCTCCACGCCATCGACAATCCACGCGATATCGATGTCAATTTGGTAGATGCACAACAAGCTCGCCGCGTTTTGGATCGCATTGTTGGGTTCGAATTATCACCCGTATTGTGGCGTAAAGTTCGTCCATCGCTTTCGGCAGGACGTGTACAATCGGTAGCTGTGCGCCTTATCGTGGAACGCGAACGTGAAATCAATCAGTTTGTTCCCGAAATTTCGTATCGCGTAAATGCCATTTTTACGTCCACCGACAAAAACGGAAATCCAATAGAACTAAAAGCTGAACTTCAGCAACGCTTTTCCACCAAAGAGGAAGCTCTTGCTTTTTTGGAACAATGCAAAGATGCAGAGTTCAGCGTCGACAATATTGTTACGCGTCCGGCAAAAAAATCGCCGGCGCCACCTTTTACCACTTCCACACTGCAACAGGAAGCGGCCCGGAAGCTGGGCTATTCGGTGGCACAGACCATGCAAATTGCTCAACGACTTTACGAAGCCGGAAAAATAACCTACATGCGTACCGACTCTGTAAACTTGTCAGATTTGGCGCTGGGAACTTCAAAAGCTGAAATTATAAGCATGGCTGGCGAAAAATACGTGCATGTTCGTAAGTTCAGCACCAAAACGAAAGGAGCGCAGGAAGCGCACGAAGCCATTCGTCCGACTTACATGAATGCTCATACCGTGGAAGGAACGGCACAAGAAAAGAAACTTTACGAGCTGATCTGGAAGCGCACTATTGCTTCTCAAATGGCTGATGCAGAACTGGAAAAAACTTCCATTTATATCTCCGTTTCGGGCAACAAATTGCAATTTATAGCTTCAGGCGAAGTGATTGTATTTGATGGATTTCTAAAAGTTTATCTCGAATCGACTGATGATGATACAGATTCTGAAAGCGAAGGATTACTTCCAGCCATGAAAGTTGGAGAAAAGCTTGCTGCGGATGAGATTGTTGCCCAACAGCGCTTTTCGCAAAAACCGCCACGCTACAGCGAAGCCAGTTTGGTACGCAAGCTGGAAGAACTGGGAATTGGTCGTCCATCTACTTATGCCCCAACAATTTCTACCATACAGAATCGTTCTTATGTGGAAAAAGGTGACCGTCAGGCAGAAAAACGCCAATACAATATTCTGAAGCTAAAAGCCGGAAAAATAAGCGATAAAATAAAAGAAGAAAACACCGGAGCAGAAAAATCAAAATTGTTCCCTACTGATATTGGTACTGTGGTGAACGATTTTCTGACAGATAATTTTCCTGGTATTTTGAACTATAATTTCACTGCCGAAGTAGAAAAAGAGTTTGATAATATTGCCGAAGGTGATATAAAATGGACAAAATCTATTGACAAATTCTACAAAGAATTTCATCCAATCGTAGAAGACACCATGAAAAATTCGGAACGTCAGGTGGGCGAACGAATTTTGGGTGTCGATCCGAAAACAGGCAGACAACTCTCAGTAAAAATTGGGAAATATGGTCCTATTGCACAAATAGGAACAGCGGAAGAAGAAGAAAAACCTGTTTTTGCGTCATTGTTGAAAGAGCAATCTATCGAAAGCATTACATTGGAAGAGGCTTTGGATTTATTTAAACTTCAACGTCAGGTGGGCGAATTCGAAGGAAAAGTGATGACCGTAGCTATTGGTCGTTTTGGTCCTTATATCCGCCACGACTCCAGTTTTTATTCTCTCCCTAAAACCGACGATCCGATGGAAGTATCGGCTGAGAGAGCGATAGAAATTATTGAAGAAAAACGCGAAGTTGAAAGAAACAGGCTTATAAAAACGTTAGGCGAAAACGGCGAGATTCAGGTTTTGAATGGACGCTTCGGACCGTATTTTACTTTCGAGAATGCTAATTATAAGATTTTCCCAAAAGGCACTGATCCGGCAACACTTACTTTTGAAAGATGTCAGGAGCTGATTGCGGCACAACCGGATGCTGCCGGAAAGAAAAAAGGATTTGCGAAAAAGAAAGCAACTGCAAAAGCAGCGAAAACCGAAACTAAAGCGAAAACCACAAAGAAGAAATAAGGTCTCTGAGAAGAAATAAATGCAGCTTTTCAGCGTTTTAATACAGGTTGGTTTCCGAATTGAAAAACATGACATGCCAACATAAAAATCAATACAATTATGAAAAAGCTATTTATACTATCAAGTTTTATCGTTTTCTGCTTGTTGGCAGCCGCTCAGAATGCGTTTTCGCTAACTGAAGGACAGTCTGTAATGGTTTATTCATTGCCCAAAACTGAGCTTTGTATAGAAATAGTGACAGAGAAAGTTACCGAAAAGCCCGGCATATTCTACCGTTATTCCGAAAGATATTTGGCTACTGACAAGGTCATTACGGAAGAAAAAACATCCTACAAACTAAAAAGTATCGTTGTAAAACCTCGTGCAATTGCCGATTCTAAAAGAACGTATTCATTCGAACCAGCAAAAAAAACAAACCAATCTCATTTGTCCGTTGACGAAAAAGGAATTTTGTTCGGAATAAATACCCCTTACCTAAAAGACGAAAAGAAAGAGCTTTCCGTTCGAAAATCGAGTAAAACAGAAGATGCTCCAACTTCCGACCTGCTCCCATTAGGAGAAGAATATATGATGGCCGGCAGCGAAGCCAAACTTGCCGAAGGAGCTGCAAAACAGATTTATCGCATTCGCGAAAGCCGTCTCGGCATCCTCACTGCCGATGTGGAACATTTACCGCAGGATGGTTCTTCGTTCAAAACAGTTTTGAATGGCCTTAACAAAATGGAAAAAGAGCTCACTGAACTCTTTGTTGGAAAAGTCACCAGCGAGATTGCAACTTCTACCGTTTATTTCACACCAGAATCTCCTGTAAGCAAAGATGTTTTATTCCGTTTATCAGCGTTCAACGGAGTGGTTTCGAAAGATGATTTGAGCGGAAAACCTTACTACATTAGCGTTTCGCCGGCACCAATACCTATGGCAACTACCAATTCGAAAAATCAGAAAGAAAGTGCGGCATTGTATTACGTTTTGCCTGCATCTACCACAATTAATATTAACGATGGAGTGGCCACACTTTACAACGAAGTGCTGGATGTTCCTCAATTGGGAAAAGTGATTCCAATATCAGCCAGTTTTATCGAACAGCCCAATATTAAGATTAAATTCGACACTAAGACTGGCAGACTACTTACTGTAGAATAGAGATAAAATCCAATTATTACTGTTTTTTTCAGCTAATTACAGCCAAAAAACCAAGATTAGAGCTTTTTTTTGAATATTTTTTTAAGATGTTGATATTTTTCAGGTTGTTGTTTATTGTTGTTTTACTTAAATGATTATATTTGCATCCAACTTAATAAACTTCTCAAATTATTAACTAAAAACTATTTGAAATGGAAGAATTACTAAACAAAATCAAAGCTGAATTCGACGCTTTTACAAAAGATGCTAGTTTACAATCTGAAAAAGGTAACAAAGCTGCTGGAACACGCGCTCGCAAAAGTTCACTCGAACTTGAAAAATTATTGAAAGAATTCAGAAAAGTATCTTTGGGAGAATCAAAGAAATAAGTTTTGATTTCTAATCGAATTTTTATATTTAAGGGCGACTCTCTGGAGTTGCCCTTAAGTTTTTTTATCTGCTACTAGACTTACATTTCCCGGGATAATTATTTTATTCCTTTTTTGCAATACTTAGTGTATCTACAAATGCTACTGACTCATTTTGTCGAATAAAACATCAATAATCATTTTAAGCAAGTGAAATATTTATTTTTCTCATCTACTTTATACAACACTGGTAATTAAACACAGTATATAAGTCAATTAACAACACAAAGCAAGGAGCTACAAATATAACGAGAAGAATAAATTTCTTGTTTTCACAAACTTAAATTTCTAATTAATTACCAGAAAATTTTGTTTTTCCATCCGATTATTCTTATAATTGCAGCCTTATTGTAGAAATACTGTATTATTATTTCCATTCCAGAATCGATATTTTGTCGATTCTTCTTTGCCTAAGTTCCATTACAATACCATAAACATCCCATGACCAACTTCTTAAAACGATTACTATTCTTTGTTGCCATATTAGTCTTTTTGTCGTTTAACTTAGCGGCGCAACATATTGCGCATCTTGGAGTAGGAAATGGTTTAAGTGGTATACAAACATTCAGCACAGTACAAGATAAAAACGGCTTCATATGGATTTCCACTCGTTTTGGCATCGACCGATATGATGGAGAGAACATAAAGAATTACCCACTCAACGTACATTATAGTAGAGGTATCGTGCGAATGACGCATATACTTCTCGACAAAGATTCTGCTCTTTGGGTATTTACAGACAGAGGCACAATATACAAATACGATGAAGATAATGATGAATTTCGCTGCACAAAAGATTTAGCGACTTACCTCAGAGTAGTTCATTTTGATACTTCCAATAACATTTGGCTTGGAGCACGCTCTGCTTTTGGGCAACTATTAAATGGTTCCTTTGTCAGTATTCGTTCCCCGTTGCTGAAAGGTGAAGAAATCAGAGATATCTTAGATCTAGACAATCAACATCTTCTCATTGTCACAAACCGGAATATCTATAAATACAATAAAGAAAAAAGCGTTTTGAGTTCTTTT
>JBBIID010000139.1:4108-7608 GCA_037446675.1 Paludibacter sp. | reverse complement strand
TAGAGTTACTAAAATTATAATATGCAATAGTTTCGCTTATGAATTTATTTTGGAAACAACTCTTTGGAAAAATTACCCCTACAGCTAAATTGGAGAAAAGTGAAGCTGAATTGGTTGTTGCAATGCAACGATATGCAGAAGTCGAAAAATCGGTAGAATTGGCTGAATATAAAAAACTGTTTCATATTGTGAAATCTGCAAAGTTTCAGGAAAATAAAAAATTGCTCCAAAACAGGAAATATAAAGACACAGAGCAATATCAGGTAAACAAAAAGTTCAAAAAATTTGAGAATTCTCCTGCTATCACAGTTTATTACCAAGTACTCAATTCAGAAGATTTGAAACAATATTTAAGCTTCAAATCGACATCCGAATTTGAACAATTGGGAAACAAAAAAGCTGTTAGTTCATCCGAAAAATTACAAAAGCTGAAACAATTTGAGCATTCGAATGCCTATAAAACCTACGTTCGCTTTCATGGTTCATATATTATTACGGAATTTGAAAAGTTGAAGCAACAAGTTTCGACACCCGAGTTCAAAAAAGAGAATGAATTTTGGGCAAATGAAAAACGTTGGCACTCAACGCCAGAATACAATCAGGAACAGCGTTTTTATGAATTGGCAAAGAATCCGGATATTGTTTTCTTCGAAAATGAGAAACCTGAACGCTTCGAAAAATACCGCGCGTTACAGCTCTCTTTTCAAGACGAATTTGACTGGAATACACTCGACAACTCCCATTGGAATTTTGGTTTCCACTACAAAAGCCCCGAACTAATTGGCAATCATTCATTTGCGAATGAAAAACAAGCCAACAACTCCGGCAAGAATGTTTCCGTTGAAAATGGCACTCTTAAAATTGCCACAAAACACGAAAAAACTGTAGCAAGAGCATGGCACAAAGAAAAGGGTTTTATCGAAAAAGAATTCCCTTACAGCTCGGATGTATTACAAACGGCTGATAAATTCCGTCAGAAACATGGTGTTTTCAGAGCAAAACTCCGCTGCACTGGTAATTTGCATCACGCTTTTTGGTTGGGTTCAGATTCCAAGTTACCGTTAGTTAACATTTTCCATTTTACAGGAAAACACATTACTCTCGGAAATACGAACAAAAATCTTGTTGATGGAGTAAAAATTACGGGTATCAATCCAACTCAATATTTTATTTATACGCTTGTTTGGTCGGAAAAAGAGTTAATCTGGATGATTAATGATTATGAAGTTTATCGCACAGCAAGCAACATTCCTGCCGACAAAATGTATCTTGCATTCAATTCATTTATCCCTGAAAAACAAAGCGGAAGCACCGGCAGCTTGGATATAGACTGGGTGAGGGTTTATACATTGAATTAATTTCTTTTGCGACAACAAATGTAAGCCTTTTCTCATGTATCAATAAGAAGGTTCTGATATAAAAATCAGAACCTAATTTTTTAAAGCAGATTCAACTTTTAAATATAAACTCAGAAATTTAATGTTCAAAAATAATTTATTCCGGAACACCATAAATTTAACAAATCTCATATCTTCTCTATCTATTGTTGGAGGATTTATGTTTCAGGATTTTTTTATTGCAAGGATAGCTCTATATGTTTTTTTTATATCATATTTTATAGAGATTTTTACTGATAAAAAAATAAAAACTTTTAAGCTGGATAAAACTAGTATATATTTTATTTCTGTAATATTATTTTTTATTATTGCAATTTTTCATTTTCCATTTGAAAAGAGTAGCGGATTTAGAAACATTCTTTTAGAAAGAAGATTCTCTTTATTGGGATTTGGAATAGTTGGACTTTTGGGACTCAATTCTCTTTATAAATTTAAGTATTATAGGAACATCTGTTGTTGCAATTATTTACATATTCTACCATCTTGATATTTCAGAATTTATAAATCGTCCAGATCGTTCAGAGATATTTACAAATGCTCGTATTCTACTGGTAAACAGCCACATGAAGTTTGATTTTTATTTAAACATTTCAATTATTAGCATATGGTATTTGGTGAAGAAACATTGGGAACAATTATCAACACTAAAGGTCAGCCTTACAATTTTAACAGTCTCTCTTATCATGTTTGTCCTTTTTCAAACAGAAGGCAGAAGCGGATTTATTGCAGGAGCTCTTCTAATTTTTTCATTTATCTTAATCGAAATTTTCAATCGTTGGAAAATTTTCAAAATCATTGCCATTATAATACTACCTGTGATTCTTTTCGGTATTATAAGCACTCAAAGACGCATGAGTGAAGAAAAAATAAAACGTGAACCAAGACTATTTTTATGGGAAAGCGCATGGAACGTTTTTAAGGAGAAACCTCTTTTAGGCTATGGAATGTCTGATGCTCAAGCTGCGTTTACTATAGAAAGAGTAAAAAACCAAGATAAAGAATTTGAAATTTATGCTCAAGACAAATTAATTCTTGATTGTCATAATCAATATTTACAAACGTCGATGGAATTTGGTATATTGGGATTGCTTTTACTACTATTTATTTATATTTATCCTATTTTTATTGCAGACAAAAAAAGACAGTTTTTTTCAATATTTGCTATATTTTTATGCATGTTCCAATCTGTTTTCGATATGTTTATTACAGGAACCTTTTCATTACTTTTTGGGTTGATCATAATCATGATCTTAAGAATGAAAACAGAGACAGGTTTTGTTCTTAATAGATCAAGTTGCAATAAGTCGAATCAAAATTAGCCATTCAATTTTTCTATACAAATAACGCATTACATAAGCTTGCAAAATGAGAAATCAAATCGCAATAAAAAAAATTTGTGCAATTACAATGGCCAGAAACGATGAGTTTTTCCTAAATCGTTGGATAAAATATTATGGCAATGAGTTAGGAGAAGAGCATCTTTATGTTTATTTGGATGGCATAGATCAACCTATTCCAGCAAATGCAGGCAATGTAAATATCATTCACTGTGAGCGTGTCGTAGAACATGTTGTTGCTGCTGAAAAAAGACGTTTGAGCTTTCTATCTGAAGTTGCTAAAAAATTGCTTCAGACTTACGATATTGTTATTGGAGTTGATGCAGATGAATTTCTTGTTGTTGATCCGCATTGTAAAAAAACACTGGTACAATATCTGAGCAATATAAATATTAAATACTGTGTTTCAGGGCTTGGTATGGATGTAGGACAACACCTAAATGAAGAGGCAACGCTGAATTACGAAAAGAAATTTTTACAACAGCGCAATTATGCATATTTATCATCTCGATATACAAAACCATCTGTTATATCAAAGCCTGTACAATGGGGTTCTGGCTTTCACAGGATAAAGAAACATAATTTCCATATCGATTCAAACTTATATTTATTTCATTTCGGATCGGTAGACATGGAAATGATTAAAATGCGCCTTCAGGACAAAGATCGAATGTCAACTGGACGCGAGAAGCACATTCAAAAAAGGGCAAAAACAATTTTTTTGATTACAAAGAAGAAAGCTCTAAAAAGCAGTTTGTGGTTGTCA
>JBBIID010000139.1:2311-4098 GCA_037446675.1 Paludibacter sp. | reverse complement strand
TTGCAAGAACAATTCAAACTTTGATTAGGCCAATCTACGCTTTAAATAAGCCATCAATGTGTGGCTTAAAATTAATTATTAAAATACCAGAACAATTTAAAGAAATTATATAGTACTTTATGACAGCTAATGAAGATATCGACATTGTAATCTCTTGGGTTGATGGAAATGATCCGATTCATAAACAAAAAATGAATCCCTATTTAAATAGCAGCATTTCAAAGTCGGATGATATTGCCGGTCCAACCCGTTATTGTTCTGTGGGAGAGATATTTTATAGTGTATCGTCGATATTTCGTTTTGCTTCTTTTGTGAGAAAAATATTTATCGTTACCGATGGACAAAACCCGAACCTCGATGCGTTCATCAATATTAATTTTCCAAATAAAAAAATTCCAATTGAAATTATAGATCATAAGGTGATATTCAGTGGATACGAGGATTATTTGCCCGTTTTTAACAGTAGAGCTGTTGAAACTTGTATACATAGAATCCCTGATTTAAGCGAGAACTATGTTTATTTAAATGATGATTTCTTTCTTATTCGACCTTTAGAGCGTACTGATTGGTTTCTTGATGATAAAATAATAGCTTATGGTAATTGGAGAAGCATTGTTTTAGATAAGTTATTATGGCTAATTAAACCAATGAAAAATGGTCATAAACCTGTCGGATTTAAGGACGGTATGATTAAGGGTGCTCAAAAATATGGTCGTAAATGGAGATATTTCCATCTTGATCATATGCCTCATCCAATAAAAAAAAGTGTTGTTGCCGATTATTTTTCTAAACATCCTGAACATTTTATATCTAATATTTCTCACAAATTTAGGAGTGGAGAACAATTCAACACAAATGAATTATATTATTTATCCATGTTTGATTCCGGAAAAGCAATCATGAAGCCTTCCAATAAAAATTTGCTATATATAAAACCGGTAAATAGAGGAAATGAATACATCACACGAAAAATGAATGCATACAAAAACAACGTAAGTTTAAAGTTTTGTTGCATGGGTTCATTAGATATGGCTACAGAGAAAGACCGTAATTTTTTATTAAATTGGTTGAAAACCATTTTAAATATAAAGTTCTGATATGACGACAGAATCGATATTGGTATCAGTAATTATTCCTATCTATAATGACGAATTATATTTAAGAGACACCTTACTTTCAATTCAGCAACAAACTCATCCAAATTTTGAATGTATTTGCGTAAATGATGGTTCTGTAGACAAATCAGAAGATATTATTGATGAATTCGTTAGAAATGATAGTCGTTTCTATAAAATCAATCAAAAAAATAGTGGTGTATCCACTGCTCGTAATACTGGTTTGGATGCTGCGCGGGGTGAATACATTTACATGATGGATCATGATGACCTGACCCCCAAATACTCTTTAAGAAAATTACTTGAAGCTGCTCAGAAATACAATGCCGATTTAGCTAGAGGAAGGATGATGATGATCCCCGAAGATTGTAAATTGGAACAACTGCCTAATGAAAACAAACAGAGCGGAAAACAATATTTTTATAAAAATCCTCTTACAGATTATTATCGGCATATTCGCCGTAAAAATAAGAAGTGGTATTACGTTTGGATGTGCCTCTTCAAAACAGATGTATTGAAGAACATCCGCTTTCATAATCAATTACGTGCAGGTGGCGAAGATTTTTTATTTACGTTTGATGTAGTGGCCAGAATAAAAAGCTTTGTACAAATAACCGATGTAGTGGCTTGTCACCGTTATTCGAAAATTAGTACAACTCTTAATGGTTACAA
>JBBIID010000139.1:0-2277 GCA_037446675.1 Paludibacter sp. | reverse complement strand
CGTTATTCCTTATATTTATCAAAAATATGCATTAGATAAAAATATCGACAAAAGGTTGTTGTGGTGGGTTTACAGAAAAGAAGCATACGCTGTGTACCGTTTCTTAATCAGAAATCCTATTCGTAACAACGACATTAAGTATCTCAAACAAGCGAGGGAAATTATATTGAACCATCATAACACTGCCGAATTTAATGAAGTATTAAAACGATGGAATTTCAGACAAAAGATATTTTACAAATTATTTATTAAAGAAAACTACCAATTGATAAAAAAATTGGAGCTATTTATGTAATGGTAGTAACTAAAAGAAAGAAACTAATAGTTATAAAACCGAATGGGAATCACAGCAATAGATTGCTGCAAAATCTACATTTCGAAATATTTTGCAAAGAACATAATATCGAGTATCACAATCCAACTCTTTGTGATATGGCATACTATTACAAAGAACCTTGCAACAGTAAGTCTACTTTTTTATTAAGTGTATTACAAATAGACCTTCTCGGACCTCTTTTCCATCATAGCAGAATTGTGAAGAAACTTTTTTCTGTTGCATGGATCCTATCTAGATTTAACGTATTAAAAATGATAAGATTCGACAGACTAGAGGAAGAACCTAATTGTGAAAACATATTACTAAAAGTTTTTGAGAAAAAAAATATTATTTATACTGCCGGTTGGAAATTCAGATTGCCTAAACTTGCAGAGAAATATCGCTTAGATATTTCTCAACAATATTCATTAAAGGAATCATACTACACAAGTAATCCTACTGTAAATAGAATTGACACACTAAAATCGCAAGGATATACACTCATTGGAGTTCATATAAGACGAGGTGATTATAAAAAGTGGAAAGGAGGAATTTATTATTTCGATGATGATGTTTATAAAAAATATATGGTTAGTATTTCAGAACAACTAAATCAACGAGGAAAAGAAAAAAATATGTTCGTTCTCTTTTCTAATGGAAAACTAAGCTTTAAGCAATCTGATAATATTTTAATTTCTAATGAAAGTTGGTATATTGACCACCACATCATGTCAAATTGCGATTATTTGATTGGACCTCCCAGCACATTTACACTTTGGGCAAGCTACATAGGGAATGTAAAATTATTTCACATTTATGATTCTAATGAGAAATTGGACATCACTCTTTTATAAAAAGTATTGAAACATCTCTAACAAAGTTTATGATATCAATCATTATTTGCTCTAGAAACTCGGATATTTCTATTGATCTGAAAAAAAATATAGAAAACACTATAGGTATTGATTATGAGAATATCATAATTGACAATTCTCGAAATGCTTATTCTATTTTTTCAGCCTACAACAGAGGTATTGAAAGAAGTAAATATCCAATTTTATGCTTCATCCATGAAGATATTCTTTTCAGAACAAAAAACTGGGGACAAAATTTAATAGCTCACTTTAAAGATAAAGAAACAGGAATTATTGGTGTAGCTGGAGGGAAAATAGTAACAAAGGTTCCAGCTGCCTGGTGGAGTGTTGGAAATGGATACAAGAATCTAATTCAACATTACAATAATAGCAAAACCGTTCAACAGGAATTATCTCAAAGCAATTCAAATAACCGTCAAGAAGCTATTGTTTTAGACGGAGTATTTTTATCATTCCGAAAAGATTTGTTGGACTATATAAAATTTGATGAAAGTCTATCAGGTTTTCATGGATATGATCACGACATCTCGGTTCAATCAGTTATTGCCGGTTATAAAAACTATGTTATTTTTAATATTCTCATTGAACATTTCTCTGAAGGAAGCTTGAATCATCAGTATTATGCAAATCTTACAAAAGTCCACAAGAAATGGCAAAATAAATTTCCGCTTTTTTGTTCTGATATATCTGAAGATGTTATAAAAGATATTGGAAATACCGAACTAAAGCTGTTTGCAAAGTTCATTCGTCGTATGACAAGAACAGGATTTTCAACTAAAGAAATTATTTCCAATGCAACTTATTTTGCTGAGATTCTTTCAGCTCCTGATGCTTTTAAAAAGTTAAGATTCATTCGATTCAAAATTTTCATCGAAAGGCTAATTAAAGCTCCAAAATATCTTTTTAAACAAGAACTTTGATCAAATAGAATTGAGATTCAAAAAAATCTATATCGAAATAACAAATTGCTGCAATTTTGATTGTAGCTTTTGCTATAAGACGACACGAACAAAAAAATTTATTTCGCCTGAGGAATTTCAGATTATTGTCGATAAAGTTCGTCCTTTTACAAAGTATATTTATCTG
>JBBIID010000138.1:0-7609 GCA_037446675.1 Paludibacter sp. | reverse complement strand
ATCAACAAAGATTGCAACATTAGACTCCTTCACTTTCTTTTTATTTCCTAAAATAATCGAAGCCTATCCTAATTATTTTCCTGGAGTAACGGTGAACTTTGCGCATGTGTACTGGCCGTTACTTCTAATTGCTGCCGGGGTTATTATCATTGCAAGTCGTATTTGGGGACCTAAATGGGGTTGCAACGAATGGAATCACCAACATTCTCACAAGTACCATCATCACCGTCATCATTACAAATATACAACAGAAAATCTCAGCGGTGAAGGTTTTTCGAAAAACAGTGTTTTCGGTAGTGGCGATCATATTGTGCTCGATCCGGAGTTTAAAGGTGGTGAATTGAATGCTGTTTTTGGTGGTATTACACTTGATTTACGCCGCACCAGTTTGCCGGTGGGAGAAACCCGTTTGGAAATAAACGCCGTTTTTGGTGGTATTACGATTTATGTTCCTTCCGATTGGTTTGTTGAAACACATCTGGACGCTGTTTTTGGAGGTTTTCAGGACAATCGCATGCCAGTAGATGAGTTGGATAGATCGAAAAAATTAGTAATTACAGGTTCGTGTGTATTTGGTGGTGGCGAATTGAGGAACTAATTGTAAAACCACTGATTAAAACTTAATATGTTACATCCTTTTTGGGGAAATACAGCAAAGATTATTCGATACATTGCACTTTGGATGGTGTATGCGATGCTGCAAATTTATGCAGTTTACTCGCTGGTATCCATTCCACTTTGGATTATCGTGTTAGATGGCTTTGTACATGCGGTTTTATACGGAGTGTTGGGCGTTTTGCTGTGGAGTGTTATTCGCTATGGAAATTTCTCAATTTTGAATAATTATCAACGAATTGTTAACTTTATAGCGTTAGGTGTTCTTACCGTTCTTGTTTGGCTGGGCGTTGGTTACGGAGTTATTTATTTGATTTCGGATAATGCTTATTCAAATGAACTGATTCAGCTGTTGCCTGTGCGTGGCTTAATTGCAATTCTGATTTATTTACTGATTATTCAGCAATTCAGATATACAAATGACGAGAGCAAGGCTGAAAGCGATCGGGATGAATTTATTTCGCATCCTGAGGACGCAAAACAAGAAAAAGAAACCGACATTGAAATTATTGAAAGAATTGCCGTAAAATCGGGATCGAAGATTCATGTTGTTTTGGTTCCCGAAATTGTTTACTTGCAGGCCGATGGAGATTATGTACAAATTATCACAGCCAACGGAAAATACCTGAAAGAACAGACGATGAAATACTTTGAGGAACATTTGCCCGATAATCAGTTTGTGCGGGTGCATCGTTCGGCAATTGTGAATGTTGAAATGATTTCGCGGATAGAACTCTACGAAAAACAAAGCCAGATATTGACGCTGAAAAACGGACACCAACTAAAGACAAGTACTGCGGGTTACAAAGCTTTGAGAGGAGTGTTGAATCTATAGTGCTACTTAGATATATCAGAACGCAAATTCATGCAAATTTTCGCAAGTCAAGATTCGTTTTTACGAGAAGTATTACGAATAATAAATTTGCGTTTGCTTGCGTGAATTTGCGTTCTTTTTTGCTTGAAATATCCTTTTTAAATCAATAATTGCTGTAGAAAGATTTCAAGTAGGGCAGCGCCTGATTGTAAATTGGTTTCGTAAATTCTACAAACAGATCCTGTTGTGCTGGCGGAACTAGTGGTTTGCGGTCGCACATTTGCTTTTGCTCGTTGGTTAAAGCTCTGTCGTCGCCTTTAAATGTACACCAGCTGTCTCTCCAAACATATTCTCCCGTAAAATTTCTGTTTTGTATATTTCTGTTCGAACTGGCTTCGAAAATACCAATGTTTAGTATTCCACCTGAAACAATTTCGCGTTTGAAAGTAATCAGTCGCGCTTTCACCGTAGCATACGAGTTGTACGTTTTACCTTCTACTTTTACGGTTCCAACCACAACACTGTCGCGTTTTACGTCCATCGAACTGTTGGTCTCACGAATGTTTCCTACCGAAAAATTTTGAAAGTCTAACACCAAATACTGATGCGGATTGTTCATGTTTTCGGCACTCGCTTCTTCGGGTGTATAAAAACGGATAAAACGATTTGCCGTGCTTTTTATCAGGTCGCTCAGGAGATTATTGTAGAAGAAATCAGCAGAATATTGATATTTGTAGCTGGTGATAGGCTTTTGAACCACAATTCTATAAGTTCCGTAGTATTTCGCATCCTCAATCTTGTTCAATACATCGCTGTAGCCATATACATATTTGTTTGCACTGATAAAATAATTGTAAGCAACTCTTGCCTGCTCAATTGTTCCGGCATCCAAAGCTTTCAATCCACGTTGGTAAGCACTTTCGGCTGCCATCCTTTTGGCTTCGCCCAATTCTTTGGTGTACTCTACCGGATTTGGAATCACCTGATTTGCTTTTGGGCAAGAATAGATAGCACTTGCAAGCTGCGAAATCATGGTGTATTGATTCACCAGAACATCGTATTTGTTTTGCTCGTTGGCCAAATTTGCATTTTCAATTTCACGATTAGCCATTTTTATGGCCAAAGGATACGATTTTGAAAGTACAAATTGCGATTTTTCGCTGTTCGGACTTGTTCTTAATCTATCAATCGCTTCAAAACAGGCTTTGTAATAATCGCCATGTTTGTACGCCAAATGTCCCGAAGAGCAGGATGCTATTATTAATGTAAATAGGGCA
Organism: Paludibacter sp.; assembly: GCA_037446675.1. Classification (GTDB taxonomy): domain Bacteria; phylum Bacteroidota; class Bacteroidia; order Bacteroidales; family Paludibacteraceae; genus Paludibacter. The sequence goes on along the minus strand of JBBIID010000138.1, from coordinate 4,903 downwards.
AAAACAAATGGTTTGTAGAGATTTTTCATAGATCAAAAATTTTAAATGAATAAATTATGATTTTGATAGTTACATTCTTTCCGGAACATCAATTCCCAGTAATCCCATGCCTAATTTAATTATTTTGGCAATGGTTTCGGACAATACCAAACGGAAACGTTTCAATTCTTCGTTTTCTTCTTTCAGTATGGAAAAATCGTGATAGAACTGATTGTATTCTTTCACCAAGTCGTAAATGTAATTGGCAATCAACGCAGGACTGAATTCTTCTCCAGCCTGACGAACCACAGCCGGATATTCGGTAAGCAATTGTACCAAATAACTTTCTTTTTCCGAAATTTCCAAACTGGTGTTTGCAACTTTCCCGAACTCAATTCCCGATTCGGCCGCTTTTCGCAACACAGATTTGATGCGGGCATGTGTGTATTGAATAAACGGACCTGTATTTCCATTGAAGTCAATCGATTCTTTCGGATTGAACGTCATGTTTTTGCGTGGATCCACTTTCAGAATGAAGTATTTAAGCGATCCCAAGCCAACCATGCGGGCAATTTTTTCGATTTCCTCAGGTGTACAGTTATCCAGTTTTCCTAATTCCTGCGACGTTTCGCGGGCTGTTTCTATCATTTCCGCCATTAAATCGTCGGCATCTACCACCGTTCCTTCGCGGCTTTTCATTTTGCCTTCGGGCAACTCTACCATGCCATACGAAAAGTGTACCAAACTTTTTCCCCATTCGAAACCTAGTTTGTCCAGCAACAACGAAAGCACCTGAAAATGGTAGTTTTGTTCATTTCCCACCACATAAACCATTTTGTTGATCGGATAATCGTTGTAACGAAGTTTTGCCGTTCCAATATCCTGAGTCATGTAAACGGAAGTTCCGTCGGCACGTAAAAGCAGTTTTTCGTCCAGTCCTTCGCCTGTTAAATCGGCCCAAACCGATTTGTCGTCGCGCTGATAGAAAGCTTTTTCTTCCACACCACGTTCTACTTCCGATTTTCCGGTCAGATACGTCTCCGATTCGTAATATATTTTGTCGAAATCAACGCCCATTTGCTTGTAGGTTTCGTCGAATCCGGCGTACACCCAGCCATTCATTGTTTCCCAAAGCTGACGGATTTCCGGATCGTTATTTTCCCAACCGAGCAACATTTTTTGCGCTTCAAGAATCAGCGGAGCCGATTTTTTTGCATCCTCTTCGCTCATTCCTTTTTCCATGAGTTCTTTGATCTCGGCTTTGTAAGCTTTGTCGAACACTACGTAATATTTTCCCACCAAATGATCGCCTTTCATGCCTGTGCTTTCTGGAGTTTCGCCATTTCCGAAAAGCTTCCATGCCAGCATCGATTTGCAGATATGGATACCGCGGTCGTTCACGATATTGGTTTTTACTACTTTCCAACCGTTGGCTTTCTGAATCTCAGCAATGCTGAATCCGAGCAGGTTGTTGCGGATATGACCTAAGTGAAGTGGTTTATTGGTGTTAGGCGATGAATATTCGATCATCATCAACTCGGAATTGTCGGTAACCGGTGTTTTTCCGAATTCAGCATCTTCGTGAATCTGGTTCAGCGTGTCGAGCCAATAGCTTTTGCTAATGCTCAGGTTTAAGAATCCTTTGATAACGTTGAAATTAGCAATAAGCGAGTTGTTTTTTTGCAAAAATTCTCCTATTTCCTGACCGGTTTGTTCGGGCGATTTGCGGGCTGCTTTCACAAACGGGAAAATAACGACCGTAAGGTCGCCATCGAATTCTTTCTTTGTTTTCTGAATTTGTATTTGGTTTACCCCGGCTTCGAATCCGTAAAGAGACTTTACCGCTTCGGCCACGAGTTGGGTGAGTGTTGCTTCTAAATTCATGTTTTTGCTTTATTTGTTCGGGTTGCAAAGATACAAAAAAATGCGATTTGATAATCAGCCAACTACCCCAAAGTGGGAATAAAATGTGTGTTTTGAGTTGAATATCTGATAATAATGATTGAGCGACTAAAAGTGTGATTGAAACAATTTCTTTGTATATTTAAGAAAAAAATATATTTGCCCTGAAAGTAATATAATGTGTATTGATGATTAAAATCATAAGCATGAGTTAAGAAATTCTGCTCCAACGAAATTTTAGTTACAATCATGTGGTAGCATATCTGTCTATTCGGAGTGCCAGCAGGATTATTTACCTTATCGTTTTTATTTGTATCCTTTTTGCATGAATTTATTTGTTGTTTTACTCAATTTCCTTATCATCGTACAAGTTAAAAATTTACTGTGCAAGTGGCTGAGGATCGAATAGATTTTTAATTAATTCCAATTCGCCTTTATAATCGATAAGTTCAAATGAGTCATATTGCCATCTGATTTCAATAATTGGTATATTTAGTTTATTTGCATAGGCAAGTAACTCACTTTTTTGTTTGTCGTTTAAGTAACTAGAAATAAAAATTGCTTCAACGCAATCTGATATGTCGAGCATCATTGTTTTCTCAAAAACAAATTCTCCTCGAATAATTTCTAGACAACATTTATCTTTATCATAAAAAGTTCCAATTCTATATTCGTTTTCATTTCTATAATCTTTGTGCTTAAAAAAAAGTGATTTTTTTACTTGTTTGTCAATCAATTTTTTATATCTGTTTTTCCCAATATTTGATAAATAATTTCCATTAATATCTCCAATTTTAGCATCCGACAACTTTTGGAAAGATAAATATTTAACATCATCTTTTAGTAATTCTATTCTTCTTTCATTTTTAGTTATAATTTTTTCTTTTGAAAAAGCCAAACATACACCCGAATAATTGTCAGCATATTGATCCCACATTCGAACTTTGGTAAAACCAAATAATTCTTCATATCCACTAATACCTCTCGAAAGGTATTCTTTGTTAAAATACTTGTTGTAATGATTCTTACAAAAACATATTTGATGAAATTGATTCTCTAAATTTGAGATGTGATTATTTATATAAGTAGAATCTAATGCCATATCTCGTGATATTTCCTCCCCTGCCATTCCCCCTGTGTAAAAGATTCCTCTTCTAGGCTTTCTGCTTTCAATGGGATCATTTGAATTTCTACTTGAATTAAATCGTAATTGTCCATTATAGAGAATAAAATCGATAGCAGTGGAAGCTTTTGTGTAATGATAAATTATGTCTTCTGTGTAAATCTTTTTCAAAAAATTGGAATTTATATGCATAATCTATTTTATTTAAGTATTGTCGCTTTTGTTTCTGTTCATTTAATTCGTCAAAAATACAAAACTGATTAAACTAGGCAAAGCGTTTATATCGTTTTCTTCTCTAATGTTTTTCAATGGCTTTTTATCAATTGTATCACGAAAAACTATGTAAAAAATCTCCGAACCGATTAATCTTTGTACTTTTGCAACGTAAATAAATCGTTGAGTTTCATGTTGAAGATAATCAAACCCTATATGATGCCCATTGCCATGACTTTGGGAGCTATTTTCTACTCTTTCTTCGGTTCGCTGGCATTTCTTACGCCTTACCTCATTTTTGTTATGCTTTTTCTTACTTATTGCAATTTGAAGTTGAAAGAGATCCGATTTTCGAAACTGCATATCTGGCTTATCTCGATTCAGATTGTGGGAAGCTTAACGTTGTTTTTTGTGTTCCGACCGTTTAACCCTATATTGGCGCAGGGAGCTATGATTTGTGTTCTGGCACCTACGGCTACGGCTGCTCCCGTTATTACCGGAATGCTCAAAGGGAATGTGGCCAGCCTCACCGCTTACAGTTTAATCAGCAACCTCACAATTGCTTTGGCTGCACCGGTTATTTTTTCGTTTGTGGGAAGCTACAACGACTTGCCTTTTTTCGAATCGTTTCTTTCCATAGCAAAGCGCGTTTTTCTTCTTTTGTTCCTGCCGTTTATCACGGCATTGCTGTTGCAGAAATTTACTCCAAAGCTCACTACCCGACTGGCTACGTTTAAAAATTTCTCTTTTTATCTTTGGTCGCTGGCTCTTTGTGTAGTAACGGGGCGCACGGTTCAGTTTATCATGCTTCAGGAAGGGAAAAACTACCACATTGAGATAATTATTGCGGTTGTAGCCTTGTTTGTCTGTGTGGGGCAGTTTCTGCTGGGTCGTGGCATTGGCCGGAAATACGGCGACACGGTGGCGGGCGGTCAGGGATTAGGACAAAAAAACACCATCCTTGCTATTTGGATGGCGCAAATGTACCTGAACCCGATTGCATCCATCGGACCGGGAGCGTATGTTTTGTGGCAAAATATCGTAAACTCCTATCAGGTTTGGCTGAAACGGAAAACGCTTTAATTTACGCTTTAAGAATTACGATTCTCGATTTATTTGGAGAAACTAAATTGTAAGTTATCCATTGTCATTTGACTATCGACTTTTGACTCTTATACAAGCTACAAAATATTGAAAATTTCGATCAACGACTTTATTTTGTGAGTTGGCGGATAGGCGGTCGTGTCTTTCGCGTTTAACTCTAAAAATATCTGGTCGATTCCTGCATTTTGTGCTCCGCGAATGTCGGCTTCGAAGCTATCGCCAATCATAATCGTTTCCGAAGCACTGGCATTGTTCAATTTCAACGCATATTCGAAAATCCGTTTATCGGGTTTTAGCGCTTTGGCGGCTTCCGAGAGAACAACGTGCGAGAAATAATGCTCCACATTGGAGTAGCGCATTTTTTTGTACTGAACTTCCACAAATCCGTTCGATACGATGGTGAGCGGATATTTGCCGTGCAGATAATCCAGTAACTCGATAGCGTGAGGAATTAAAGTCGTTTTTGTCGGTAGAATTTCGAGGAATTTCGTTCCTGTTTTTACAGCCAGTTCATGATCGTCCACACCCACTTTCAGCATCGGATGTTTGAAGCGCTCAACGTTCAGATACTCTTTCGTAATT
>JBBIID010000137.1:7227-7651 GCA_037446675.1 Paludibacter sp. | reverse complement strand
CTTCCGATCTTTATGGGAATGGAAATTGACAGTCCCATTATAGTCGGAGCAACTAATCTGACAGCCAACGTGGATGATCTCAAAAAAGCAGAAGAAAATGGAGCCGGAGCCGTAATTTACAAATCGCTATTCGAAGAACAGATACAGTTGGAACGATTCCTATTGGACGAACGACTGAACGAATTCTACGACATGCATGCTGAAATGATCACCAATCATCCTCACATTGATTATAGCATAGGTGCTGAAGAACATTTAATGAAAATTGCGAAAGCAAAACAAGCCATTTCCATTCCTCTAATTGCCAGTCTGAATGCGGTGTTGTTCGAAACCTGGGTTAAATATGCCAAACTTCTTTCTGAGACCGGAGTTGATGGTCTTGAACTTAACTTTTACCAAAATTTGTCTGACTTTAATAAAACAG
>JBBIID010000137.1:4402-7199 GCA_037446675.1 Paludibacter sp. | reverse complement strand
AAAGAAGTAAAAAAAGTGGTTTCTATCCCGGTGAGTGTAAAACTAAGTTCAAACTATACCAATTCGTTGAATTTTATAAAAAAGCTGGATGAAGCTGGCGTTGATACATTGGTTCTATTCAATTCATTTTTCCAACCGGACATCGATATTCGAGCCGAAAAACATGTAAAATCATACAACTTAAGCAAGCAGGGAGATTACAAACAGTCTTTGCGCATGGCTGGCATTTTGTACGGTAACATTGCAGCCGATGTTTGCAGCAGTCGTGGAATTTTTACAGGAGAAGATGTGATAAAGCTATTATTATCTGGAGCTTCGTCAGTACAAGTTGTTTCAGCTCTGCACAAAAGTGGGTTTACTCAACTAAAAAAGATGAATCAAGAAATAATGGAATGGATGGAGTTCAAAAATTACAATAGTATCAATGATTTTAAAGGTAAACTATCAAAGAATTCGTTGAAAAATAATCCTTTTATTTACAAAAGATCTCAATATATCGATTACATTATCAATTCGGAAAAGATATTTGGATAAATAGAAAAGATAAGGGAAGAAAGCAATTCTTCCCTTTTATAACATATCTATATAGTTCTGTAAAACCTTTTTTGGATATCCTAGAGGTCAATATTTACTACTTTAATCCTTTTTTACTTTGGACATTTTTTCTTTATTTTTTCTTTATTTTTTCCGTTTTGTCATTATTATTAGCTATTTTTGAGAGTTCTGCAAAATAAATTCTCATGTTCATTCCGGAATCTTTTCGTTTAATTTACATTGTTGGTGCTGCCAATGCATTGTTTTTCAGCATTCTTCTTTTCTCAAAAAGAGATAAATCAACTTCAGATAGAATTTTAGGTTTATGGCTGATAATTCTTTTTCTTCAGCTAGCCATTCCCGCTTTATATCTTACAAATATTCAAAACGATTACTCTTATGCCGGCATTGAAATTACTTTATACGTTTTTCATCCACTTTTTTTATATCTGTATGTAAAATCGATGGTAGGAGAACAAATCAAACGAAAATTATTGCTGTGGAATATTGCGGCAGTGCTGATTTACGAAATACTCTGTACCATCTATTTTTTATATCCGGCAAAAGAAAGATTACTCATTATTGAAGGTAAAAAGCCATTATCATTTTGGTACTTTATACCTTTTACTTTAATTATGGTTGTCTATTTTACATGGAATATTCGTGCAGGTTATAAATCTTTGCGCGATTTCAAGGACAATGTTCTGCAGGTTTATTCTTATCGCGAAAATGTGGACTTATTATGGCTCAGGCGTTTAATCGTCCTTTTTGCAATGATATGTGTATTCGTGTTTCCTATTGGTTTAATTTCATATTTCGGTTTTCGTTCAATGATTTTTGCCGATTATTTCTTTTTTGTCACTTTGGTAGTTTTTGTATTCTTTCTGGGCTTTTGGGGATATCAGCAGGGCAAAGTTTTCAATATCAACGAGCACACAACTCAAGATAAAAGTTCAAGCGAAACCAGTCAACAAACGCCGGAAGAAAATACTTTAGTGGAAAAACGCTATAAATCTGAAGCTAAATCACTTGATAAATTGATGAATGAAGAAAAACCTTACCTCAACCCTACCCTCACCATTCACGATTTAGCTTCGATGGCCGGAATGCCACCTCACCAACTTTCGAAAGTCATTAACGGAGAATTTAATTGTAACTTTTTCGAATATATCAACCACTATCGAATTGAAGATTTCAAGATTAAAGCATTTGCCAGCGAATATAAACATCTGACGATTCTTGCCATTGCTTTCGACTGCGGATTTAATTCAAAATCTGCTTTTAACCGCATTTTTAAAGATATGACCGGGCTTACGCCACGCGAATTTATCACTCACCACAAGTCCTGATTTTAGTATCACCCTAAATTAGTACCTTTTACATTTCACAGAATATCAAGTAGATATATCTAAATAAGTCCTAATTTCAGAAATTGGGACGACGCATGTGTGTTCTCTCGTTTACTTTGTTTCAAAAATTTATTCCATTTATCTATTAAATTATGAACACTTATTTTCAACTGGCATGGAGAAATGTGTGGCGAAACAAGCGACGAACCATCATTACTGCTTCGTCTGTATTTTTCGGTGTTGTGCTTTCAGCTTATATGACGTCCATGCAGGAAGGTTCTTACACACAATACATTAAAACGATTGTCAATTCCTATTCCGGCGATTTGCAAGTTCATAAAAATGGTTATACTGACGATGAAGTGATAAAGAATTCGTTTATCATCAGCCCCGAAGTGGAGACTAAAATCAATAATGTAGCTCAGGTAACACTGATTTCGCCTCGTATTGAAACTTTTGCACTGGCCTCCGGACAAGAGCTTAGCAAAAACGTAATGATTCTGGGAATCCAACCATCAACCGAAGATCAGATTACACATCTCTCAGGGAAAATAACTTCCGGTACTATGCTCAACGACAGCGACAAAGCCATTATAACCGGAAGTACGCTGGCAAAATATCTGAAACTGAAAGCAGGCGACACGTTGACACTGATTGGACAGGATTTTAATGGCTCTCCCGCCATTGAGAGTTTTCCGGTAAAAGCTATTATCAAACAGGCATCGCCCGAACTCGATCGAAGTGCAATCTATATTCCGGTAAAATCTTGTCAGCATTTCCTAAATATGCCGAACAGAATTACTTCCATGGTAATTATGACAAAAAACAGTGATCAAGCAAATTTTATAAAAAAACAACTTCAGAAAAAACTCGGCAAAGACTATGAAGTAAAGGATTGGAGAGAAATGAACAAG
>JBBIID010000137.1:0-4380 GCA_037446675.1 Paludibacter sp. | reverse complement strand
TGAAAGCGACAGGGATTCAGGTTACATTATCAAAGGCGTACTTTTCCTGATTATCGCTTTCGGAATTTTCAGTACGGTGATGATGATGACACTTGAAAGACGAAAAGAATTTGCCGTTCTATGCGCCGTAGGAATGAAAAAATATAAATTGAGTGCGATGCTTTATCTCGAAACAATGATTGTCGGACTACTTGGCTGCATTGCCGGAATCTTATTCAGTATTCCGTTGCTGGCCTATTCTGTTGAGCACCCGATAAAACTGACAGGGCAAACAGCCGACACAATGACACAAATGGGATTTGAACCTGTGATGTCATTCAGCTTAGAGCCCTCGATATTTTATATTCAGGCACTTATAGTCTTATTTTTCACGCTATTAATCGGATTATACCCGGTTGTGAGAATTCATAAATTAATAGTAAGCAAAGCTTTGAGAAGCTAATAATAATTCTTCATTCAATTTTAAACAATATGATACTAACTTTTGCATGGCGAAATATGTGGCGAAACAAAATCAGAAGTGCCGTAATAATAGGTGCTTTCGGTGTGGGAATTTTTGCAGCCATCTTCTTTTTCGCTTTTAGTAATGGAATGGTAAACAGTAGAGTAAATGCTGTTATTGGAACTGAAATCTCACACATTCAGTTGCATGAAAAAGGTTTTCTGGATAATGAACAATTGAATTTACGCATTAAAAATATTGACTCGGTAGTGGCGATAATATCGAAAATACCTCAGGTGGAAGCCGTAACTAGCAGGGATATTATTAATTCAATGATCTCGAGCAAAAAAACCGGTATTGGAGCTCAGATTAATGGTATTATCCCGGAAAAAGAATCGGCAGTGACCGACTTGCATAAACACATGGTGGAAGGGAAATACCTGACAACGAATGATAGCAACAGCTTGATGATAAGCAAACGCTTGATGAAAAAACTGAAAGTAGAGCTGGGAGACAAAATTACCCTTACTCTGCAAACTGGTAAGAATGATATCAAACAAAAAAAAATTACCATTACAGGAGTTTATGAAACTGAAAACATGATTTTCGATGATGTCAATGTTTTCGTTAACAAATCCGATTTGACGAGTTTAGCGGGCATTCCGCAAAATGAAGCGCATGAGATTGCCATTCTGCTTAAAAATAGTGAATCTACAGAAACGATTACCAAGTTGATAGCTGATAAATTCCCTGATCTGGATGTAAAAAACTGGCTTCAAATAAGTCCTGATGCCGGAGCGTTAGTCGGTGCAATGAACGAATACACTTATATTTTTACCATTATTATTTTGCTTGCTTTGAGTTTTGGAATTGTAAACACCATGTTAATGGTCATTATGGAACGAGTGCACGAAATCGGCATGCTTATGGCCATTGGCATGAAACAGGTAAAAGTGTTTGCCATGATTATTTCCGAAACAGTTTTTCTGGCTATTACCGGCGGAATTGCAGGTGTTTTATTGGGGTGGCTCACTACTTCCTATTTCGGAAAAGTTGGGATTAATCTTTATTTTTGGAAAGAAGCTTTTGGTGAACTTGGATTCTCATCGTTCATTTATCCAACTATCGATTTCTCCGTTATCATAAACAATGCGTTCCTCGTATTTTTGGCGGGAATGATTTCAGCGTTTTATCCGGCATGGAAAGCCATTAAACTAAAACCTGTAGAAGCCATTCGAACACTTTGAATATAAATTAATCACCATAAAATTACAAGATATGAATATCATAGAAATTAATGATTTACATAAAATCTATAACGAAAAATCATTGCCTGTAAATGCAATAAACGGAATAAACGTCAATATTGAAGCAGGAGAATTTACAGCCATTGTTGGTCCTTCAGGATCCGGCAAAACGACTTTTTTAAATATCCTAGGCGGACTAGATGATCCGACCAGTGGCGAAGTTGTTATTGACAATGTGCGGATAAACAATCTGTCGGAAAGTAAAAAGACAGATTTCAGAATGAAGAATATTGGATTCGTTTTTCAGGCTTATAATCTTATTCCTGTGTTTACGGCACGTGAGAATGTGGAATTTATCATGCAATTGCAGGGGCAACCCAGAAGCGAACGAGCTTCACGGGCAAAAGACCTGCTAACAGCAGTAGGTTTGGGAGATCGACTTTCAAGTCGTCCGGCGAATCTTTCAGGAGGACAGCAGCAACGGGTAGCTGTAGCACGAGCGTTGGCGTCGAGACCAAAATTTATCCTTGCCGATGAGCCGACTGCCAATCTTGATTCAAAATCTACCGAAAACTTGTTGGATATTATGGAAAAACTGAATGAGGAAGAAAAAATAACTTTCATCTTTTCCACACATGACCAACGCGTGGTGAATAAAGCCAAGCGGGTAATTACGATTGAAGACGGTAAAGTGGTATCGGATGTAAGAAAATAATAAAAGGCAGTTAAACAACTGCCTTTTTTGTTCTATTTTTTCAAAGCTTCAATCCCTTCTTTCAGCGAAGCAATCTTACTTTCAGCATCAGCTTTTTTCTTGCGTTCGGCTTCTACAATTTCAGGTTTTGCATTTGCCACGAAGCGTTCGTTGCCAAGCTTTTTCATTACCGATTCAATAAAACCTTCGTAATACTTAATTTCAACTTCCATTTTAGCAATTTCTTCGTCAGCATTGATCAGGCTGCCCATTGGAATTGCAAATTCTGTTGTTCCAACCAAAAAAGAAATTGATCCTGCAGCTTTTTCAGTTGCTTTTTCGATGGCTTCAAGATTTCCAAGCTTTGCAACAACTGCATCGAAAATACTGTTGTGCTTACCAACTATTTGAAGACTCAATACTTCTTTGTTTGGGATATTCTTCTGCAAACGCACTGTTCGAACTCCTGCAATAATTTCTTTTGCATATTCAAATTCCGCAATTAGATTTTCGTCCACTTCAGCGGCTTTTGGTTGAAGAACTACCATAATACTTTCACCTTCTTTGCGGTCTTCGAGTGCCTGCCACAATTCTTCAGTAATAAATGGCATAAATGGATGCAATACCTTCAATAATGAATCAAAGAAACCTAGCGTTGCTTCGTAAGTGGTACGATCGATAGGTTTTTGATAAGCCGGTTTTGCCATTTCCAGATACAACGACGAAAACTCATCCCAGAACAGTTTATAAACTGCCATCAAGGCTTCCGACAATCGGTATTTTGAGAACAAATCATCAATTTCCACTAAGGTTTTGTTCAATTGCGCTTCGAACCATTTCACTGCCAAACGAGCCGATTCTGGTTGTTCAATGTCAGCTACCTCCCACCCTTTTACCAAACGGAAAGCATTCCAGATTTTATTATTAAAATTACGACCTTGTTCGCAAAGGCTATCGTCATAAGGTAAATCATTCCCGGCAGGCGAAGTCAGCAACATACCCAGACGTACCGCATCAGCACCATATTGCGCAATCAGATCCAACGGATCAGGCGAGTTGCCCAACGATTTCGACATCTTACGACCCAATTTATCACGAACGATACCGGTCAGATATACATTTTTGAACGGCATTTCGCCCCGGTATTCATATCCGGCAATGATCATACGTGCAACCCAGAAGAACAAAATTTCAGGAGCAGTCACCAAATCATTAGTTGGATAGTAGTATTTTATTTCTTCGTTTTCAGGATTGTTGATGCCATCGAAAACAGAAATTGGCCACAACCACGACGAGAACCAGGTATCTAAGCAATCTTCATCCTGACGAAGGTCTTCAATTGATAGTTCATAGTTGACAGTTGACAATGCTTTTTGGTATGCTTCTTCTTTTGATAAAGCTACCACGAAACCACCCTGAGGTAAATAGTAAGCCGGGATACGATGTCCCCACCAAAGTTGACGCGAAACACACCAGTCTTTCACGTTTTCCATCCAGTGACGATACGTATTTTTAAATTTGGCCGGATAAAGCTGAATATCATCGCTCATTACAGCATCCAAAGCCGGTTTTGCCAATTGCTCCATTTTCAGGAACCACTGCATCGACAATTTTGGTTCAATCACAGCGTCGGTACGTTCCGAACAGCCCACTTTATTGGTGTAAGGCTCTACTTTTTCAAGCAAACCAGCTGCTTCCAGATCTTTTTCAATTTGTTTACGAACATCAAAACGATCCATTCCGGCATATTGCGCACCGTTTTCGTTCAATGTTCCGTTATCGTTGAAAATATCGATAGAAGGTAAATTGTATTTCTCACCCAACATGTAGTCGTTCACATCGTGTGCCGGGGTTACTTTCAGGCAACCTGTTCCAAATTCAACATCCACATAATCGTCCTCAATTACCGGAATAACACGGTTGATTAACGGAACAATAACTTTTTTCCCTTTTAAATGTGCATTCTTCGGATCGTTTGGATTAATACACATAGCTGT
>JBBIID010000136.1:0-7661 GCA_037446675.1 Paludibacter sp. | reverse complement strand
TGTTATCGCGATGAGCTACAATTCCGAGATTTGGGACTAAAGTTGTAAAAGGATAGTTCGCGATTTCTGGTTTTGCCGCCGAAACTACAGAAAGCAAAGTCGATATTCCGGCATTAGGGAATCCCACTAAACCAACATCGGCAAGCACTTTCAACTGGAGAATGACAGTTCGTTCGATGCGAGATTCACCCGGTTGCGAAAATCGGGGCGTTTGGTTGGTTGCAGTTCGGAAATGCCAGTTTCCCTGCCCTCCGCGTCCACCTTGCACCACAATATATTCTTCCTTTATGTCGCACACATAATCGCCGGTTTCGGCATCGTACACAACTGTTCCGCAAGGCACATCTACAATAACATCTTCGCCATCTTTCCCAAAACTACGGCTTTGACTTCCATTTTCGCCATCGGTAGCATACAGGTGGCGGGCATATTTCAGGTGAATTAATGTCCAGTGGTTTTTATTTCCACGCAAAATAACATGGCCTCCACGTCCGCCATCGCCACCATCGGGACCTCCTTTAGTCGTCAGCTTATCCCGGTGAAAATGAGTCGAACCTGCTCCACCTTTGCCCGAACGGCAAAATATTTTTACGTAATCTACAAAGTTAGAACCTGCCATTTATTTTTAGTTTATTGAGACAAGAAAACACCGGAATATACTTCCGATGTTTTCTATTGTGTTAAATATTCGTTTATAATCTCGAGTCGATAACTTCTGAAATTCTTCCAAAAATTTCGTCAATCGTTCCCAAACCGTTTACTTCGGCATATTTATCCAAGCTTTGGTAGTACTTGCTTGCCGGGCGCGATTGAGTTTTATACACTTCGAGTCTTTTTTTAATCGCTTCCATGTTGTCGTCGCTGCGACCGGAAGTTTCACCACGAGTCAATAGTCTTTGAATTAAAACATCATCGTCCAAATGAAGTTCAATCAGCACATTAATTTCGTATTTATGTTTATGTAGAATCTGTTCCAGCGCTTCGGCTTGCACCAAAGTGCGAGGAAAACCATCCAAAATAATTCCATTATACTCATTTTCGTCTTCATCGATAGTTTTAAGTAAAATGTCGATAATCATTTTATCGGGAACTAATTGACCGTTTTTTATGTAAGAATCGGCAATCATACCCAATTCTGTTTGTTTCTTAATTTCCTCGCGTAAAATATCGCCCGTAGACAAATGTTTCAGATTATATTTTTCAACTATTAACGCACTCTGCGTTCCCTTTCCACTTCCCGGAGGTCCAAAAAGAATCAAATTCAACATGATGTATAAAAATTATAAATGAGTAATTTTCAACTTCGAAACCGAAGTTCTATTTTAAATTAATTTATTGTACTACTGTGTAAATGTCTTTCAGATTTCGTCCGTAACCATCATAATCCAATCCGTAACCAACAATAAAGTCGTTAGGGATTTTCATGGCCACATAGTCCACCTGAATATCACGTTGTAAAGCATCCGGTTTTTGAAGGAAAGTAGCTACACGAATTTCGTTAGCTCCTTTTGCATGAAGCGAGTTTAATATTCTCTCCATAGTGATACCGGTATCAACAATATCCTCCACTACCACAACATTTCGTCCTACCACACTTTCGTTGAGTCCGATTATTTCTTTAACAGCACCTGATGTATACAAACCTTCGTAAGAAGAAAGTTTGATAAACGTGATTTCGCACGGAACGCTTACTGTTTTCATAAGGTCGCCGGCAAACATAAATGCTCCATTCAGCACACAAATAAAAAGCGGATTTTTATCAGATAAGTCTCTGTTTATTTCTTCGCCTACTTTGCGAACTGCTTCTTGAATCTCAGATTCGGGAATGGATAGTGAAAATTTTTTATCTTTAATTTGAATGGTTTTCATGGATATATCGCTATTTGAGGTTGTTAAGTCTGTTTTTCTATAAAATTTGCCGACAAAAGTACAAAAAAACATTCGTTTTAGAAAGAAAAAGAATTGCCCGACATATAAACAATATGTCGGGCAACAGAAACTTGTATTATTAGTTTGCTAAAAAAGTAGCATAATTATTCTAGCTTAATCGAAATCCAGGTTGATGCGTCGGTCTTTTTGGCAAGCTTGATAACCTGAGGGTTTATTTTGGCAAAGGTCGTTAATGCATAACTACCCGACAAAAGAGTTGCCAATTCGCCCAAACCACTAACCTCTGTGCGATAAACCTCACCTTTGTCGTCGGCTGTTCCTTTATCCGAAATGGTAAGCGAATTTTTGCTGTTCGTGATTGTCAAATTAAGATTTCCTTCGTTTCTGATTTGCCCTGCCTCAAACGCCAGTGAAAGCTCAAACCTACCAAAAGTCGTATTATACTTCAACGCTAATTTCACGTTTTCAGCATTATAATTAGCAACACACGACTCCACAATTTGATCATACAATGCTTTCATATTAGCACTCAATTCTTCAGGAACCAGCCCCCATGTTTTTATAGTTGACATAAAATAAAATGCCAGATCTTCCTGTCCAACAAGTTTTATGTCAGGATTCTCTACACTAACAAGAGCCGATTTTTCATCGTTCAAATTAAAAGTTTGTACAACGTTGCCCTCAAAATCCTGTGGCTCGTAAAACCGAATTCCCGTAAGCGTGACGATAAACGGAACATCCATCATTGTAATGTTAGCACCATATTTTTGAACAGAAAAAACATAACTGCCACCATTGAAGAATGAATAAACCGATTTACCAATTGTCAGTGTAAGCTTAGGGGTATTCGCCGAAAACATCAATGAACTCATTGTGGATAAATCGGTCGCATAATTAGTCCAGTAAACGTTTTCAGGAAGTTTAGTTAAAATAACCGTTGCCCTGTACTTCTTGCCGCGAAGAATTATCTTTTCAGCATCTGCCTTCATCACAACAAACTCATAATCGCCTTCCAGCCCATATCCATCCAAGTCGCGTGAACCTTTTGGATCAACAGGATTTGAAAACACATGCAGGATTTTATTGAACGAATTAAATGTCAGTACCGGCCCATCGTCGCCAATCATTTGAAAAAGGCACGAATCCGTTTCATAGCTCTGGTTAGCTGTATACTCATTGCTCGCAGCAAAAATGGCTTGACCCGAAGTTTCAAATTTTACCAAAAGATTATACCCTGGACTTAACGGATTAGCAAAATACTCCATAACCCATCCGTTTTTAGCACTTGTGAGTAAATTATAATCAGTTCCCAATGCCTCATTCATTCTTTCAGCAGCCGATTTCGAAAAAATATCGTCTTCTGTTTTCGAACAAGCACTCAAAAACACAATAAGAATCAGTAGTATATAATGTATTTTCTTCATTCTTCGTCTCTCAATTTTAGCTTTTAACTAATTAATAACCTCGTTGATATGCTCTTCTCTCGTCAAAATTTCTGTTCTGAGAGCATCAATGTCAATATTCCACGAATTTTTCAACCATTTTTTAGCAATATCAAGTTTTTCCAAAATAACCGCTTGCCCATTAATTCCATCATCAGGTAGTGTATCTCTATAATTGTCAATACCCGGTTTTGATGCCAACTCCAAAATACTATTCCATTGATCGTCGCTTTTCACTAAATAATTAGCTATAATTTCCACGAAATCCTCGTGTTTTTCACTTCCCGCATAAGGCGACACAAAGCCAAGTGTGGCTGCTTCCGAATCAGTTTTATACTGCCAACCTAATGGATTGTAGTTTCCCTTCGAAATGAGCCCGAACTCTACCGGATAATTCCGCTTTTGATGAAGAATATGAGCAAATTCGTGATGCATCGTTTTAAAATAGTACTCGTTCAGTTGATCAACATTGGTTGGATCTAGTTCGTTGCAGCGATACAATGTCACTTTTAAACCTCCCTCGGCTGTTCCAAGCAAGATAGTACCCGAAATCGGATTGTAGGCAGGCGAACCAATCAAATGGATAATTCGTGGCCCGTTCTCTTTTAAAAACTCAGGACCTACTATAGTTCCATAAACATCAAACCATAAATATTTTACCAATTTTGCCATCTGCTGTGCTTTCACAAAAGAAGTTGGCACCAGATTGTAATCCTGATCGGAACCTACATCCTGCAATTTATATCTGAAATCCAGATTGTAGGGTATCAAATAAGATTCTCTCAACCACATATCAAACGAATAGGTTTCAGAATTTACAGACAAAGTATCTTTTGTATTGAAAATGCTTCCGGCAAACTCATCTTCTTTGGAGCAAGAAAAGAAAGAGATTGTCATCAGACAAATTGCTGAAATTTTCAAAAAATGTAGTTTCATAATCAGATTAAATTATTCTTCCAACAAATGATAATTACTCGACGAGAGTGGTCTTACAAGTCTTGGATTAGGTTCAACTCCGGCACTTATTACTTCTTGTGGTAACTGAATGGCTCTGCGCTCATCGTTATAAACCAACTTATCCACGGTTGTTTTTCCTATTGCATGATTTATTTCTATACCATAACGTTTAATATCGAACCAACGGTACCCATCAAACATTGTTTCAATTCTACGGAAATGCAACACACAATTTACAAATGGCCGTTGCGCCGCAGAGACAACAAAGTTTGAGCTCATTTGAGTAGTATTAAGTGGTTTTACAAAAAGCGTATTGTTTGGCACATAAAAGTTTTTAATCACAGCCTCTGTCAAGCTATCGGGAGCTAAATGCGACTTGTTCCAAATCTGAAGATCTGCCACCGCATCAGGAATTCTATTTAAATAAATGAGCGCTTCGGCTCGACAAAGCAACGTTTCTTCAGCCGTAAATTCCGCTCTCACAACATGCGCATAGCCAATACCAGCCACCTTATCGGTATATTCGAACATTTCAAAAGATTTAGGAAAAAATACTCCATAACTTTGCTGTCCACTGATATATAATTTGCCATTGAAGCACGGCAAGGATTCTGACCAAGTCGGACCTGATCCATAAGTAGACCCAGCCATAGCCTCTCCGTTGTGCCCGTAACGCGTTCCAAAAATGCGGGAAAAAACCGAGCTAGTCGGGATAATTAAAAAATTGCAAGCGAAATTCGTATTGATATAATCGTAAGAAATAGCTGTAATATTATCGTAATTCACAGTCCAATCTCGCATTATTGAGGCAGGATTAGCCGTCAGAACATCAGTTGAATAATCCACTACCTTTTGATAATCGCGTTTGAACAAATAAAAACGAGCTGCAAAAGCTGCCGCAGCTTTCTTGTTGAAATGATATTTGGGAACGCTATAATTTTGATCGGAAATCAGAACAATGCCTTCTTCAATATCTTTTTGTATCAGAGCATATACCGAAGCCACCGTACCACGCGGGGTTGTCTTTTCAACAACTGTTTCAGGCTCTGTAATATAAGGAATGCCCAAATCCTGCTTACTTGCCGTTTCGTCTTTATACGCCTGACAGAATATATTTGCTAAGATAAAATGCCCATAAGCACGGCAAAGCAAAGCTTCGCCCTTTTGAGCGCTTAAGTCAAGATCGGGATTTGAGACTTCGAGCTCGGCAATTGCTCTCAAAGCATGATTAGCAGCTGCGATTGCAGCATAACATTTTTCCCATACATACGATGGACTATCCTCTTCTGTTGAAGATGCAACCCCCTGCCAAGCATAAATTTCGTCATGCATTCGTTCGAAACTCGATAATGTTACAGGCAAAATGGCGTTGTTGTCTACAAAATTGTCTGAACTTAATTCAGCCAAAACCGAATAATTTGCCCCCGGATAAGCAGAAACCAATAATTGTGTTATTTTCTTCTCGTTATCCAATTGAATCCGATTATCGGGCAATGTATTCAAAAAACCATCGCACGACGAAAAAAACAGAGCTACAACAAGTAGTATAAATGATAATATGATTGATCGTTGTTTCATTTTCAAATTTTCAATTTAGAACCGACAGAGTTAATTAGATTCCCATTCTTAATGTTAACGTGAATTGTTTTGGTACTGGTGTGGAAACTCCACCACTGTTGAAAAACTCAGGATCCTGTCCATTCAGTTTTTTATCGGAATACAATAAGAACAAATTCGTTGCCTGTAATTTTAATTGCATTGAACTAATATTCAGTGGCTGAATAAGAGTTTTGGGAATATCATACGATAACGAAAGTTCTTTTAACCTTACAAATCCTCCATCTGCAACTCTTTCGGTAGAATAATTATACGCATTATAAGCATACGAAAGACTTGAATAACGTTGAGACTGGCGCTTGCTCGCAATAACCGGAATTGTTGTGAGAGCTTCTTCACCCGGAAGTACCCAGCGGTTTTTAAACTCCGTTGGCATAGAAGTAAGATCGGAATAGTGAGCCGCAAAAACCGGATCCAAGCGAACTTTATTACCAAACGAATAAGTTACGAAGACATTAAGCATCAACCCTTTCCACGAAAGTGTATTACCAAGACTTCCTGTTATAGTTGGATCGGTAGGTCCTTCGGATTTCAAAAAGCCCAGCTTTTCAAATTCCTGAAAATTTATATCTGTAACAGTATGAACACCGTCCTGATTGGTAAAAGTAGGTAACCCTTCGTCATTCAATCCGGCAAAAGGAATGGAAAACAATGCCCGAACAGGATAGCCCTGCAAAGCATAGCCCGAGCCTGAAACCAATTGAATAACATTCGATCTTGAATCCAATTCGGTAATGCGATTTATTGCATTTGAAAAAATAAAATCGGTATTCCACGAAAATTCTTTTGTTTTAATGTTTTTTGTAGAGATCGTAAGTTCAACCCCTTGAGACTGCATTGAAGCTACATTGGCGTATTTAGCAATTTGGCCTCCTTCTCCGGGAGTATAAATCAACCCTATCAAATCGAAATTCTGACGGGTATAATAATTTGCCTCCACATTAATTTTGTTATCGAGAAAACCAAGATCGGTTCCGACATTGAACTCATGTTTTTTCTCATAAGTCAAATCTCTATTCTCCAGATCTTCGATAACAATTCCCGATTCGGAAACCTCGGCAGTAGGTCGCCAAGGAGTGTTGCTTTTATACACAACCTGCGAATTAGTGACAAAACTAGGTCCGCTATCGGCAGTTAACGAATAGGACGATTTAAGGGTTGCATACGAAAGCGTAGAGCCGAAAATATCTTTAAACCAACTTTCCTCGTGCGCCAACCATGCTCCGGACACATTCCAGGTGGGTAACCAACGTGCCGAACGCGACCGTCCTAATTTATTGGAGCCTTCGTAACGACCCGTTCCGTTTAAAGTGTATTTTCCTTTATAAGAATACGTTCCTGAAGCAAAGAATGCAACATTTCTGGAATATGTCAGTTCGTTGGTATAATAATTCGTATTTTCCTCTTTCCCTTGTTTAAACGCCTTAGGATCATAAAAAGGAGTTCCGCCATTATCATATTGATAACCCCAACCACAAAACCACGTTTTGCCTCTGTCGATTGAACCGGTTTCCAATCCTCCAAAAAAGTTCATTATATGAATATCATCAATCGATGTATTATATGTTACAGTGCTTCGAAAATCGACACCGCGCATGGTGTAATCCGAGCGATTATAAATACCACCTTCAGGAAGAATTGTAACCGGTAATTGATCAGGATCAGACGGGTCGGTATATAAAAGCGGATTGTTCTCGGCAATAGTTGCATCCTCGGGAATAACACCGGCCCGATATGCTTCTGCCTGATTGGAGT
>JBBIID010000135.1:0-7672 GCA_037446675.1 Paludibacter sp. | reverse complement strand
TTATTATCGGAGTTACTTGCGTAAAGAAATCTTTGGTTTGCATTTCATCGCTAAGCGCACTCACACAAAATATTGACAAACTATCGGTATTAATCAATACTTTTTTAGGATTTTGGTTAATGAGTTGGGTAGTATGTCCATATTCGACAGGTTGTCGGGCGGTATTGTTTACAAGCAACAAATTATGCGCATCGGGCTCAAAAGCAACTTTCGCAGGACGCAATACATCAAGACTTGTATACAATAAATTTGTACATGATGATAAGAAGACAACAACCAAACCAAGGCTCAAAAATTTTGTTTTTAGCGTATTCATACCAATAAATATCTTTATTCAATAAAAATTTGTAATATCCTAGCAAATTTCAATCTCTAGTCCATCGTAAGCCAATTCCACATTTTCGGGTAATTTTTCATTTACAATTGCATGCAATCCCATATCATGACTCATATGAGTGAAATATGTCTTTTTTGCCCCAATTTTCTTTGCAAGCAACAAAGCTTCGCTTAACGACAAATGAGAAATATGATCATTTATTCTCAATGCATTCAGGATTAAAACATCTAAATTTCGGAGTTGTTCAACAGCCTCATCTGCAATCGTTTTCACATCCGTAAGATAGGCCATTTTTCCGATTTTAAAACCAAGAATAGGCAATTTATAATGGAGAATACGTATAGGCTGTATTATTGTATTTCCAACCGAAAATGCAGTCGTATCAATTTGATGAAGTTCAATCGATGGAACGCCGGGATATTTGTTTTCAGCAAAACAATACGGCATATTCCGCCGAATGACATCTAAAACCTTTCTTTCGGCATACACATTTGCCGTTCCCAATGGACGCACATCGTCCAATCCTCCAATATGATCATAATGTTCATGCGTCAAAAGTATTGCCGACAATTTAGATATCTTATTGCCTAACAATTGCTGACGAAGATCCGGGCCACAATCAATCATTATTTCATTTTCACCATCAGAAATCAAAATGGAAGCTCTCAGCCTCTTATCTTTCGGGTCTGAAGACGAACAAACGCTGCAACCACAACCTATTTGAGGCACGCCAGTAGAAGTTCCTGAACCAAGAAAAAGTACTTTCATAAAGCTATATCAACAAACGTTCAGCTGTTTTTACTGAACATTGATTTATAAATTCATCCGAATCCTCCATTCAGAAGGATATAGGTTATTACATCTATTTCCAAGATTTTTTACCCAACCAAGTGCCTGACCTTTAAAAGTAATTAACACATAACCTCGATCAACATCAGGAAGTTGTATTGCCTCTCTTTTCAAATAGGCGATTGCCGTTTCGTAATCGACCTCCGCTTCTACCACTGAATCTCTGTCCAATATTTTAGATAACGCCACACTCGGAGCAGGAATAAAATCTTTTCCTTTTATCTCACCTAACTCTACTCCGGAATGAAGACAATGCAGTTGTTTTGTAAGCAATGTAAAATTAGAATAATGTTGCTTATCGTACGCAAGTATCCTGTTATTGTCCGAAACAATTTCCCATTTTTCGGCATCCAGCAACCTAAACAATTTTAGATCAGCTTTAACGGTTGATTTATTTGATTTTTTCGAACCAATTTTGAGTTTAAGTTTTCGTTCCGATTCCGATGTTTTTCTCATCACCGACAAGAATAAACCTTCCCCTTTGGTTTTGTGTGGATAAAAGCGGTAACCAAAATCGCTCACCGTTATATCCTTATTTCCATTCAAATCCAACCTTAATAATTCTGCGCCCAATTCTTCGCAAATCCAACGAACATTTTCTTCGTTTTCTTCTCTGTTGAATGTGCAGGTGCTATAAACCAGAATTCCATCAGTTTTCAGTGCATCCCACACCGAATGCAATATTTCCCGCTGCCGTTCGGCACACAGTTGTACGTTGCTCAGCGACCATTCCTGAACAGCTCCTGAATCCTTACGAAACATTCCTTCTCCCGAGCATGGCGCATCAATTACAACAGCATCAAAAAAATCGGTCAATTTATCGAAATCTTTCGGCTCATTATTCGACACCACCACATTCGGGTTGCCCCATTTAATTATGTTTTCGGCTAAAATGTAAGCTCGTGAACGTATTATTTCGTTGCAAACCAACAAGCTGTCTCGTGATAACGTTTGTGACAAAAGCGTTGATTTTCCGCCCGGAGCAGCGCATAAATCGAGAACGGTTGATGCATCCGGGAAAAATTGTTTAACCGCTTGCGAAAGAAACATCGAACTCGCCTCCTGAACATAATACACTCCTGCATGAAACAGCGGATCGGCAGTAAAAAGCGGACGTTCAGGCAAATAATACCCTGAATCGCACCAGGCCACTTTTTCTTCGGTTGGCCAATAGCTCATTTTATCATTGACTCTTATGCTGGTAGGCAAATTTTCGCTCAACGCCTTCTCAAAATCAGGATATTCATCTCCCAACATCTCACGAGTTCTTTTTACAAAATCTTCCGGTAAAATCATAAAATCCTATTTTGAGCTATTTATTTGCAAAATTAGCATTTTTGGTCAACAAACTAAACCTTAATTTAAATTTTACACAGTAACAAACTTTATTAACGGGTTTTAGCTTTTAAATGGGCTTGCACAAAAAAAGCAGTGAAATACTTCACTGCTTGAAAACTTATAGTTTTGATTGTTTAAGCGTTGCTGCCGTCTAAAATTCGATTCGCCAAATCGAGAATACGCGTATCATCTAACATTACTAAACCTCCATCGGGGCCTGATTCAATGTGTACACCACAACTTTTCCCATCTTTGTAGTTGTGACCACCAAAATAATTACGCACTGTTTCTTTTTCCAGACCAAGTTCTTCAGCGATCTTGGTCATACTCCCGCTTGGGAGCGCATCCTTTACTCTACGTAGCTCGTTGAATGTTATCGTTTTAGTCATGACAATAAGTATTAGAGTTAGTAAATATGTGTTTTTAAAAGTGCAATAAACATACAGTTTTATTTTTGAATTCCCAAATTTTTTAAAGTATTTTTAAACAAATAATTATTTTTGAATGAATCGAAAACAAAACACTCCTAAAACACAGAATATTACAAAACAAATTCATCTCTATTAAGAAACATTCAGGCAAGATTAAATTTAAATTTCAGTTTTACTTTCCTGTAATTCAAGATAGAAATAAGCAATCGTCTCAATTCCTTTGTAGAACAAATCCAGCGGGAAATTTTCATTTGGCGAATGTATTGCATCAGACTCCAAACCAAAACCCATTAGTATAGGTTTTACATTCAAAACCTGTTCAAATATTGGCACAACACCAATGCTTCCACCTCGTCTGACGGGTAGAGGTTTCTTACCAAACACTTTTTCATAAGCTCTTTCAGCCGATTTATATTCAACAGAATCAATCGGGCAAACATAACTCTGAGCACCATGAAGCGGAGTTATCTGAACATCGGCGTATGCCGGAGCTATACTCTTAATATAATCTTCAACCAATTTCGATATTTTTTCGTATTCTTGATGTGGAACCAGTCGAGTTGACAATTTAGCATAAGCTTTTGATGGCAAAACCGTTTTTGCACCTTCTCCCGTATATCCACCCCATATACCACAAATATCCAAAGTGGGCCTGATACCTGTTCTTTCAAGTGTCGTGTAACCAACTTCTCCAAAAACTTCCTTTACTCCCAAATTTTTCTTATACTCTTCTTCATTAAACGGAATTTTAGCTATTAAACTTCGCTCATAATTTGAAACAATTTCTACATCATCGTAAAAATCTGGAATTGCAATCTTTCCATCACGGTCAGTGAGTTGAGCAATTATTTTGCTAAGCTCGTTGATTGGGTTTGCAACTGCTCCACCAAAAATTCCGGAGTGAAGATCACGAGATGCAGAAGTAACTTCGATCTGCCAATAAGCCAATCCTCTTAATCCTGTGGTTATGCTGGGCAAATCGGCGGACAACATGCTCGTATCCGAAACCAAGACTACATCGCACGCAAGCATATCTTTATTATCCAAGCAAAATTCCTCCAAACTTGGAGAACTGATTTCTTCCTCTCCTTCCAACAAAAACTTCACATTACATTTGAGCAAATTGTTTCTCAGCAACAATTCAAATGCTTTTGCATGCATAAATGATTGCCCCTTATCATCGTCGGCTCCTCGCGCATAAATTTTCCCATCTCTTATTTCCGGGGCAAACGGATCGGATATCCATAAATCTAGCGGCTCTGCCGGCATCACATCATAATGTCCATACACTAATATTGTCGGATATTGCTCATCGATCTGCTTTTTTGCAAAAACGACAGGATTTCCGGCAGTTTCCATTATCGCACAATCATCTACACCTGCCGACAAAAGTAATTCCTGCCACTTTTCAGCACATTGCCGTATTTCATCATTCCGATGACTATGCGCACTTACACTAGGAATTCTTATCAAACTAAATAATTCCTCAATAAATCTTTCTTTGTTAACCGAGATATAGTCTTTAATCATAAGAACATGTTTTTAAGTAATATTGATAACAAAAAGTTAATTAACACATTACATGTAATTTTTATCTTCATTTTCCGTTATATTTACCATCTTACCATCATAACGTATGTCATTATACTTTCTGTATTTTACAGAGGTTTCAAATATAATACAAACAATTAAAATATTCAGACGACAAGAGCGATTTGTGAAAAAAAACATGATTTACATCGAATAACAGTTGTGTATTGAGAGTATTTTAAGTATTTTTGCGACTTAGTATTGTATTGGAGAATTCGAATTATTATTGTAAATTACTTATAGTCCCATAATTAAACTAGATCGTTACAGTTATTCCGAGTTTCTATCTCTGTAATCCAGAAAAGAATTGAAACCATTTTTGCTACATGAAAAAAATATACATAGTTCCCATCATTTTCATTTTACTCGCTTTTATAGGTTGCTCATCGCAAAAACAAATACCTTATTTTTCGGGAGTAAATTCAAATTCAGCAGATTCAATAAACAAATCTTTTTATAAAGCTCATGAGGCCAGAATATGCGCTGGCGACATGCTTTCAATTACCGTATCGGGAATGGATCCTGCGGCTGTTGCACCATTCAACCTCCCATTGGTTTCTTACGCAACACCGGGAAGCGACCAAATATATGCAGCACCCACACTTCAAAGCTATTTAGTGGACATAAATGGAAATATAAACTTTCCTGTAGTTGGAACGATAAAACTGGTAGGGCTTACCAAATCCGAAGCAATAAAAGAAATTAACTCAACGCTATCACCCTACTTAAAAAATGCAATTGTAACAATTCAATTCATAAATTACAAGATTACTGTTCTAGGTGAAGTTCTTCGTCCGGGGCAGTACGCCGTCAACAATGAAAGAGTAACCATTCTCGATGCGTTGGGCATGGCCGGCGACATGACCATATACGGCAAGCGCAACAATGTGCTAATTACCCGCGAAAATGATGGGAAATTGGAATTTGTTCGCTTAAACCTAAACACCGATGAGGTATTTAAATCTCCATATTTTTACCTACAACAAAACGATGTTGTTTATGTAGAACCGAATAATGTCAAATCCATAGCATCTCAAAACATATCTCTCTACTTATCAACAGTATCAACGATAGCTACAGTAGTTGCCTTAATATTTTTATTAAAAAAATAATATTAAGAATCTCAATATTTAGCATTTCTGCTTTCAAATAAAAACCAACAAAATGGAAAATCCAAATACGACTATAAAAAACAATGAAATTGTCAATGTTCATACAGTCACTCCTACTGCAAATACAAATCCCAATCCAGCAGAAGCAATTGATTTAAGAGAACTTGCATCTAAATACCTACGCAAATGGTATTGGTATGTTATTTCTGTAATCATTTGTTTTATAGTCGCTTATTTTTATCTTAAAGTTACAAATATAGAATATCAAGTACAATCATCAATTTTACTTCGAAAAGATCCCGGACAATCTGGGCTTTTAGATATGTCTATGTTAGATGGTTTAGGACTTCCAAATGCAGCATCAAAAGAAGTTGAAGATGAAATACAAGTGCTTTCGTCAAAAACATTGATAACAAACGTAATTAAATCGTTAGGAACAGAAACAGAATACTTTATAAAATCAGGCCTTAATTACTCGGAGCTATATCCGGCAACTCCACTCAGACTCATAGTTCCTGATTCATTTAACGACACTGCTAAGACAGTAATTGAATTTAAAATAAAGAGAAATGCCAATTCGTTTAAAATTGATTACAAATGGAATAATCAAGATGCAGCGATAACTGTCGACAATTTGGACGCACCCATAACAACGCCCTACGGAACATTCAAATTGCAGCAAATATCAGACATTAAAACAGGAACTTCGATTAAAGTTGTAACTTATCCATACAAATTGCTAACAGAAATTTATTCTTCATCTATAAATATTGCTGCAGCTACAAAAAAATCCAATGCCATTACAATCTCAACCATATCAGCCTGCCCTAAAAAAGCGGAGATAATTTTGGATAAGCTCATAGAGCTTTACAATCTTGATGCAATTCTTGATAAAAATAAAATAGCAAGCAATACCGCGCTGTTTATTCAAGATAGATTAAAGCTTATTGGTTCTGAATTATTGGATGTAGAATTAAGCGTAGAAGACTATAAGAAGAAAAACAATTTGACTGACATTTCTTCCGAAGCGGAATTATTCCTTAAAACGGCAAGTGAATACGACAAAAAATTGGCTGAGCTTGAAACTCAATTAAATTTAGTCGAATACATAGAGAGTTATGTAAAAGAGAACAAAAATCAATACAGTCTGATCCCTGCAAATCTTGGAATAGAAGACAAATCACTCATCGAACTTGTTCAGGAGTACAACAAAGCCCTGCTTGAACGCTTGAAAATAAGACGTACATCGAACGACCAAAACCCTGTAATGACCCAAATGGAACAACAATTAAAAGAATTGCGTTCCAGCATTGTAAACAGCATTGCAAGTATAAAAGCCGGATTAAACATCGCAAAAAATGATGTACACTCAAAAGATTCTCAATTTACAGCAAAAATAAAAGAAGTACCAACTCAGGAACGTCAATATCTCGAAATAAAACGTCAACAGGAAATTAAAGAACGTTTATATATTTTCCTTTTGCAAAAGAGAGAAGAAAACGCACTAAGCCTAGCCAGTACTATTCCATCTGCAAAAACACTCGACAAAGCTTACACTTCAATAACTCCGGTTTCGCCAAAACGAATGATGATCTTTTTGATCACTCTCATTTTGGGAATAGCAATTCCAACGGGAATAATATATGTTCTTGAATTATTCAACAATAAAATATCTGATAAAAAAGAACTCCTTAAATTAGTCAAAGTTCCATTCTTGGGTTCGATTGCTCAAAACAAGGAAGCCGACAGAATTGTGGTTCTCGAAGGAAAAACGACACCAATCGTAGAAATGTTTAGATTGATTCGTACGAATATGAATTTTATGCTAAGCGGAAAAAAATCGCCAGTAATTCTCGTTACATCTACCATCAGCGGGGAAGGAAAATCTTTCACATCAATCAACATCGCAATGTCATTTGCTCTTCTGAACAAAAAAGTCATACTTATTGGGCTTGATATTCGGAATCCAATGCTAACGGAATATATGCACATTTCTAAAGCCAATGGTATAAGCA
>JBBIID010000134.1:5772-7680 GCA_037446675.1 Paludibacter sp. | reverse complement strand
ATCCCACTGACCTTCGCTCATACGCATCATTAGTCCGTCTTTGGTGATTCCGGCGTTGTTTACCAACACATCCACTCTTCCGAAGTCTTTTACGATTTCGTTTACTACCGTGTGAGTTTCTTCGAAGTTGGCTGCATTAGAAGCATATCCTTTTGCTTTTACACCATAAGCTTCGATTTCTTTTTGAGTGTTTAAACCGTTTTCGTCGATTACTAAATCGGTAAATGCAATATCAGCGCCTTCGCTGGCCAATTTCAAAGCAATAGCTTTACCAATACCGCGTGCAGCACCGGTTACAATAGCTACTTTCCCTTCTAATAATTTCATGTTTATGTTTTTTAAGATGTTTTTTAATCCGGCTGCAAAGATACAGAATTTTTCTAAAAACAGACAGAAACTTGCATGTTTTGGGTGAGAATGTGCAGAAAAGGGAAATGAGTGATGTTAGGATTAGTTGATATGTTGATTTGATGATTAGTTAATTGGTTGAGGGGCGGAAATGTGTAATTGTTTAGGTGTTTCGTTGTTTAATGGGTTTGTTTTTGAGGAAAAAAAATAAGGCATCTTTTTTGAAGATACCTTATTTGATTTATTATTTGTTTTGGAATTAGCCGTTCATTGATACGAGGAATTCTTCGTTGTTTTCGGTGCGTTCCATACGTTCTTTGAGGAACTCCATGGCTTCCATCGAATTCATGTCCGATAAATGGCGGCGAAGAATCCACATGCGATTCAGCGTGTCGTTGTCCAACAACAAATCGTCGCGACGTGTGCTCGAAGCCATGATATCTACGGCAGGGAAGATACGTTTGTTCGACAGTTTGCGGTCGAGTTGCAACTCCATGTTACCGGTTCCCTTGAATTCTTCGAAGATTACTTCGTCCATTTTCGAACCTGTTTCGGTCAATGCCGTTGCGATAATGGTAAGACTTCCACCATTTTCGATATTGCGGGCGGCTCCAAAGAAACGTTTTGGTTTGTGCAATGCGTTGGCATCCACACCACCGGAAAGGATTTTTCCTGAAGCAGGAGAAACGGTGTTGTACGCTCGAGCCAAACGGGTGATAGAGTCCAACAGGATAACTACGTCCTGTCCGCATTCCACCATGCGTTTTGCTTTTTCGTGTACCATGCTCGCTACTTTTACGTGGCGTTCAGCCGGTTCGTCGAAAGTAGAGGAAACCACTTCGGCACGAACACTGCGAGCCATGTCGGTAACTTCCTCAGGACGCTCGTCGATAAGCAGGACAATCATATATACTTCAGGGTGATTGGCGGCAATGGCGTTGGCAATTTCTTTCAACAATACGGTTTTACCGGTTTTAGGTTGTGCTACGATCAAACCACGCTGACCTTTTCCGATAGGTGAAAACAAATCGACAATGCGGGTAGAAAGCGTATCGTTTTTACCGCTGTTGAGATTGAATTTTACGTCAGGGAAAAGAGGAGTGAGGTGTTCGAAAGGTACGCGGTCGCGAACATATTCGGGCGAACGGCCGTTGATTTTTGCTACCTTGATTAACGGGAAGTATTTTTCACCTTCTTTTGGTGGACGAATAGCTCCGGTAACGGTATCGCCGGTTTTTAAACCAAAAAGTTTGATTTGCGATTGCGAAACATAAATATCGTCGGGGGAAGATAGATAGTTATAGTCTGCCGAACGAAGGAATCCGTAGCCATCAGCCATCATTTCCAGTGTTCCGGTTCCTTCCAGAATACCATCGAAATCGTACTGTTTGTCGTTGTTTTCCTTGTGGTTGTTGAATTTGTTACGGTTGTTATTACTATTCCCATTGTTATTTCCGTTGTTGGGATGGGTGTTCAACTTTGGTTTACTATCTTGCGGTTCTTTAGCTTTTGCGGTTTCCTGATTGTTTTCGGCAATGGGTTCTTTGCTCGTTTCAGCAG
>JBBIID010000134.1:0-5751 GCA_037446675.1 Paludibacter sp. | reverse complement strand
CTACCTCTTCCTTTTTCCCTTCTTTTGTGTTGTTTTTCTCAAGCACAATTACTTTTGTAGGGGCTGGTGTTGCCTCGGCTGCTTTTGTTTCCTTTTTTTCTCCTTCTTCCGGCTTGTTAGCAGGTTTTGCAGCTTTCGACTTCGGTTTGTTTGGTTTCTTTGTCTGCTTTTGTGCAGTAGCGGCAACCACTTCGGTTTGTTCAGCTGCCTTTTCAGCTTTAGTGGCTTCTTTCTTTACAGGCTCTGCGGCAACAACCTTTTTTTCTTCCTGTTGAGGAGCTTTTGTTTCGGTTGGTTTTGCTGCCGGAACTTTGGCTTCCACGGCTGGAGTTTGTTCCGTGTTCTTTTTTACCGCGACACGTAGGCGTTTTTTTCTTTCGCCGGACTGATTATCGCCGGGAGTTGTTTTACGTTGTGCATTGACAACGGCTTGTTGGTCCAGAATGTCGTAAACCAGAGTTTCTTTTTTAGCAGAACCAGAAACCTTAAGGCCCAGTGCTGTTGCGATATCCTTTAGCTCGGACAGTTCTTTCGCATTCAATTGCAAAATGGTGTAATTACTCATAAAATGATGAATAAACGTTTCTTTGGGGATATTTTCCTTTCAGGGAAAAAACGTTGTAAGTGAATGATTGTTTTGATTGTTGAAACAAAAGCAGGATGCTTATGTGATTAGAAATCGCTGCAAATTTACAACTATATTTCGATTAAGCAAATTATAGAACTATTTTTATAGTATATTTATTGATTGATAAAATGTTTTAGTAATGAAAAAGCCTGAACGATTGCTTGTTATAAAATTTATTATTTTTAAAATCTACTTTTAAATGATGAATTAACTAACTCAAAAAGTTAATATTTGATCCATTTCTATATTAGAAAATTGAATGAAAGTTTGTGGAAATTCTGAAATTAAAACATGAACATTTGAATGTTGAGCAACATGTTATGTTTGTGTTGTTTATTTCTTAAACGTAAATACACATAAAAAGGTTCGTTTAACTTTAATTTTGTTGTGAAAACTCAGAAAAATTGTTGCTTATACCAACAATTCTCTTAGTCCTTTGGCGTTTAATACGCTGTATTCCTTATTTTTAATGCTGATTAAACCTTCCTGAACCATTTCGGATAAACTTCTGGCCAACGACGGACGTGCCACTCCAAAAAAATCGGCTAACTCGGTTTGGTTTCGGTTCAATGAAAAGATTTTTCCTTCTTCGCTCATCTGTTCAAGCAGAAAGTGAGCTATTTTTCCTTTTATGGTTTTTATCGATAGAAGTTGAAGACGATTGGTGAGAAACTGTGTTCGGTTGGCATTGTGTGTAAGAAATTGCTGCATGAAATCCGGTCGTGAGGTCATGAGCCTTATCACTTCGTCTTTTGGAATACGCAGAATTTCTACTTCCTCGAGCGATGTTACATCAACCGGAAAACGATTATTGTCCGAAAATAAAAAGGCTGGCGCAAGCGGGCGAGGGGCTTTTATAATTTCAATTCCCATTAAATTGCCGCTCTCGGTAATCATTTCTGTTTTTACCGAGCCACTCATCAGTATGTTCAGTGCATCACACAAATCTCCCTGACGAAAAATCAATTCGTTCTTCTTATAGGGGCGGATATTATATTTTAAATCGGTAGGGAAATCGTTGTCGTTTTCATTTATATTATGAAACTGACTCCATTCCGGATCAATTTTTTTCATGTTGGAAAAATAATTTCATTTAATTTTTCAGGTGTAACAAATGTTACACTTTGAATGTTTCGGT
This sequence comes from Paludibacter sp., assembly GCA_037446675.1. Classification (GTDB taxonomy): domain Bacteria; phylum Bacteroidota; class Bacteroidia; order Bacteroidales; family Paludibacteraceae; genus Paludibacter. The sequence goes on along the minus strand of JBBIID010000134.1, from coordinate 3,985 downwards.
AGATATACTTTTGCACTGTCGAAACGGAAAAGTAAGACAAAATTACAAAATATCAAGCGTTATTCAGCATAAACAAATATAATTATGAACGAATTCAGAATGGCTTCGAAAAATGAAAACAAATCTTTCCCGAAAGCGGAAAAGTTTCAACTGGCCGAAAAAGTGGAATACGCCGAAGGATCGGTGGTGAGCAAAATAATTATCAGAAACGACAAAGGCAATATAACACTGTTTGCATTCGATAAAGGTGAGTTTTTGAGCGAACATACAGCTCCATTTGATGCAATCGTACAGGTTCTCGATGGTGTTGGCGAAGTGGTGATTGACGGAAAACCGTTTGCCTTGAATACCGGTGAAAGCATTATTATGCCGGCCAATGTGCCCCATGCAGTGAATGCAACTGAGAAGTTTAAAATGTTGCTGACAATGATTAAGTAATTGACCATTTATATATTTACAATTTACTATTTGGAAAGTTTTGAAGTAAATAGTAATGAGTAAAACATAGTAAATAGTAGATAAAAAAATAGTAAATGATTTTATGAAAAGAACAATAATAAAAATAGACGAAGAACTTTGCAATGGTTGCGAAGCTTGTGTGAGCGGTTGCCATGAAGGAGCACTTCAAATGATAGATGGTAAAGCGCGAATGGTGAGTGAGTTGTTTTGCGACGGTTTGGGAGCTTGTATTGGCGATTGTCCTGTTGGAGCTATCACGCTGGAAGAACGCGAAGCCGAACCATACGACGAAATTGCAACGCTGGAACGAATGATTCCAAAAGGTGAAAAAACGATTATTGCCCACCTGAAACATCTCAAAGACCATGATGAAACCGATTATTTGAAACAAGGCGTTTCTTATTTAAGATCACAAGGCGTACAGGTCGATTTTGCACAGGTTCATAACCACGGATCGGCAGGATGTGCTCCCAAAAATGTATCGGCGGTACATTCGCACAATGGTGGAGGTTGTCCCGGTAGTCGTGAGATGAGTTTTGGTCCGGCTGCTGTTTCCGGATTTAAAATGTCCTCTTCTATTGCTTCTGAGTCAGTTTCGCAACTTCGTCAGTGGCCGGTGCAGTTACACCTGTTGAATCCTGAAGCTGCTTATTTCCGTAACGCAGATGTTGTTTTGGCAGCCGATTGTGTAGCGTACAGTCTTCCTGATTTTCACGATCGTTTCTTAGCCGGAAAAACGCTCGCTATAGCTTGTCCAAAACTGGACTCCAGTCAGGAATCGTATTTAGAAAAACTAAAAAACATGATTGTTTATTCGAATATCAATACGCTAACAGTTGTGATAATGGAAGTTCCTTGTTGTGGAGGTTTGTTACGTCTGGCACAAAAAGCGGTAGCCGAAGCCGGTCGTAAAATTCCTGTAAAACTAGCCGTAGTAGGAGTGAAAGGAGATATTCTGAAAGAAGAGTGGGTCTAGTTAGTTGACGGTCAATAGTTGATAGCTTAAAACCTCAAAACTTCTGAAAAACTTTTGAGCGTTTAACTAAGAACAGAAATAGAGAATTAAAAATAATAATAACAAGTTTGTAATCGTAAATTGTAAATAATTAAATAGTAAATATAATCATGAATATGTTTTGTTTTCAATGCCAGGAGGCAGCTAAAGGGTCGGGATGCGAGATTAAGGGAGTTTGTGGAAAAACTCCCGAAGTATCAGCTTTGCAAGATTTGCTTATATATCAATTAAAAGGTTTGTCGCATTATACCAATGCTCTACGTTTGCTTGAAATTGATAGTGAAGAAGCAAATATATTTATCACAGACAGTCTTTTTATGACTATTACAAATGCGAATTTCGATCATCAACGTTTTGTTACACGTATTCGCGAAGGATTTAAGCTCCGTTCCAAACTGAAAGCCATTTTATTGGAAAATAATGTAACGCTCGATAACACCGAGCTGCTTACATGGACTGCGGTAACAACTTCAGAAATGGAAGAGATTGCTGCCAAAGTAGGAGTGTTATCGACAGAAAATGAAGATGTTCGTTCGTTGCGCGAATTGGTTATTTATGGTTTGAAAGGAATGGCAGCCTATGCCAAACATGCTCAGCATTTGAGTTATAACGAACCTGAAATTCATTCGTTTATACAACGTGCTTTAGTTGCTACAACCGACGATTCACTTTCTGCCGGTGAATTAACTATGCTGGTGCTCGAAACTGGGAAATATGGTGTGAAAGTGATGGCTTTGCTTGATAGAGCAAACACAACCACTTATGGTAATCCGGAAATTACGAAGGTGAACATTGGCGTAGGCAAAAATCCGGGAATCCTGATTAGTGGTCACGATTTGAAAGATATGGAAGAACTGTTGAAACAAACAGAAGGAACAGGTGTAGATGTGTACACACATAGCGAAATGCTTCCTGCCAACTATTATCCGGCGTTTAAGAAATACAGTCATTTTGTTGGAAACTATGGCGGTGCCTGGTGGAGTCAGGTTGATGATTTCGAAAAATTCAATGGAGTAGTGCTCTTCACTACCAATTGTATTGTGCCACCAAAAAGCTCGTCTACTTATTCCGATCGTGTTTATACGACGGGAGCAGCCGGTTTCCCGGGATTTAAACATATTGAAGATCCAGAACAGGGACAGCCGAAAGATTTTTCAGCATTGATTGCTCATGCAAAACAATGTGCTGCACCAACCGAAATTGAAACTGGCGAAATAGTAGGTGGATTTGCTCATGCACAGGTATTCGCATTAGCCGACAAGGTGGTTGATGCAGTAAAGACTGGAGCTATTCGCAAATTTTTCGTGATGGCAGGTTGCGATGGACGCATGAAAGGTCGTTCTTATTATACTGATTTTGCCAATCAATTGCCTAAAGATACTGTTATTCTTACTGCCGGTTGTGCAAAATACCGTTACAACAAATTGCCATTGGGCGATATAGGTGGAATTCCACGTGTGCTGGATGCAGGGCAGTGTAACGACAGCTATTCGTTGGTAACAATCGCACTGAAACTGAAAGAAGTATTTGAACTGAATGATATTAACGATCTTCCAATTGCTTACAATATAGCCTGGTACGAACAAAAAGCCGTTATTGTGTTATTGGCTCTGCTTTATCTGGGTGTGAAAAATATCCATCTCGGACCAACATTGCCTGCGTTCCTGTCACCAAATGTGGCTAACGTATTGGTTGATAATTTTGGAATTGCACCTATTGGAACGGTTGACGATGACTTGAAATTATTCCTTCCTGATTTTGAGCTTCAAGCGTAATTTATTTTCTATTGTAATTATTGAGCCTGTATTCGTATTTTCGAATGCAGGCTTTTTTGTATTAAAATGAAATTTTAAAATATTTTTTGGTTTATACATTTTTTATTGTAGTTATTGTGTTAAATATATAAAATGTTTTGTATGTTTGCTATCCGAAGCGATAAAAAAACAGATATACATTTAAACTTAAAAAAATATGAAAGAAGATCTTATTATTAAACAAAAACCAACCACTTCAAAAACCAATTTTATTACAAATGAAATGAAATTGAATGATGAAGAAATTGCCGAGAGTGCAGTTAGTGTCTCAATATCTAACAAAGGAATCAATAACTTTTGTCAAAAAGGATTGCTAGAGATTATTGAAACTCAAACTGAAAATCTAGTAGCACCCAATGAATCATTTTCGCAGCCTGGTTTTATTTCGGGATTAGGGGTTTATGATTTAGCGGTTTCAGTGAGCCAAGGAAAGTTGTCAATAAATAATCTTGCAACTTTATCAGCTAATCAGCAGGCTAATGGAGTATTCTCTCTCGAAATTTCTAGTGATTTACTTCTTTCCTATAGTTATTGGAATGAATCTTATTCTAAAATGATTGTGCCTCCGGGAGATCCAGGAAATCCATTTAAGCAGCATTTTGATCAAACATTCAGCGATTTCTCTCTAAAAATATCAGGTCTTAAATTGCAATTAGAACTACAATTCAAGGTTGTGTCTAATAATTTGGTAATTGAT
>JBBIID010000133.1:2518-7709 GCA_037446675.1 Paludibacter sp. | reverse complement strand
CCTAAGCGTCCGGTGAACGTGTGGGCGGAATCGTACTCGGGTAATTTGGTCTGCAACGCAAGAACTGATGATGACGCGAACGAACGTGCTGATTGCAGAAGATGCATGGGTTGCCCGTTGTCCAGCGAAACAGATGAGATGTTTTCCACGCAAAACTGACTTAAATCTATTTGTCCGCTTTGTATGTCGCTCATTAGCAAGCCGTCATACGAAATACCAGTGTGCGCAGCGCCGAGTCCACGTACCGAAATCGTTTTTAATCCGCCAATGCCTCCGTAATCCTTAATGGTAACTCCGGCAAAATGTTTGGCAATATCGGCCACGTTAGCCGCATTAAGTTTTTCTATTTCATGCGTGGTGACGAATTGAGTGGGCATGGCTGAGCGCAACTGTCGTTGGTTTTTTCCGTTGACACTGATTTCCTGAAGTTCCTTTTGCAAGGTGAGCGTATCAACAGGATTTTGGGCATTGACTGAAGCCGATGCCGAAAAAGAGCCAATCAAGAAGAACAATGCACACGAAGTGCACAATTTTTTTGAGAATACAGAAAACACTGTTTGTAACTATTTGACGTTAATAAACGATTCAAATAGCTCCCGAAAATAAACTAACAATGGCAAAATAAAACGGAATGCGTTTTTTGCTGATGTTTCGTCGCTTTTTCCTCGAAAGCTTCTGAAATTGTAAAATTATCTGGCAGGTCTTCTGACTTACTCCCGTTTCTGAACGCCTTCCCGTCAATAATTGGCAGTTGACAATTGACAGTTGACAATGTTATGTTGTCTGTTGTCTGTTGTCCTCTGTCTAAAAACAGTGGCAAAAGTATTGTTCAAAACGTTTTCTTAATTGTCAATTGTTAACTATCAATCGTCAATTAAAGAATGAGCTTACAGCAGCGGGACTGTTCAGGATTTTCACCTGATTCCCTTTTAATTATCCTTGCAGCGGGTGCTTGGATAAACCAAATTGCGCTGCAAAAGTAATCAAAATAATTTTCATTCCAAATCTCTTCGATGATTTAACAAATACAGTTTAGTCGAATTTTTTGCGTTATTGGATAGTTTACTTACCTTTGCAGCGCATTTGGTGCATGTTTTTTCTTTTCGAAAAAACGCACAATAGGGAATCCGGTGAAATTCAATTTTACATATATTGAATCATTCCGGAGCTGTACCCGCAGCTGTAAATCCTTTCGAAACATTTTCGATAATCTTACGCCACTGTCCGCAACGGACGGGAAGGCAATCGAAAATGAGGATGAGCCAGAAGACCTGCCAAATGCAACTCAATTGCCGGAACTTCGGGATAAAGTTTTACGGGGTGGACATTCCATTTCAGGATTTGAATACTTCAACTTTTCCCCACGTTTTTCAGCATGCTTTTTTAATTAATGTGCTTTGAATTTCCGGAGCATTATGGATGTACTTGTATGAATAAACGATTGATTTTACTTGCAGGAATTTTTGTTTTTTGTGGAATGCTGAGTATTCAGGCAGCCACACAACGTATCGTTTCGCTAACTCCATCGCTCACTTTGAGCGTACGCTATCTCAACGAAGAAGCGCATTTGGTGGGCTGTACCAGTTATTGTGAAACAACACGAACTGTTCCTGTGGTGGCTACGGCCATAAAAGTAAATGTAGAAAAAGTCATATCCGTGAAACCCGATTTGGTGATTGCCACTTCGCTCACGCCTCCCGAAACGGTAGCTGCCATGAAAAAAGTGGGTCTTCGTGTCGAGGTTTTTCCAATGCCTCATTCCTATACCGAAATCTGCGATCAGTTTTTACGATTGGGAAAACTTCTTGGCAAAGAAGCGTTGGCAAAAAAGATTGTTTCCGATTCCCGAAGCAAGGTTCAGAAGTTATCTGCAAATAAATCTACGGGTAAAAAGATTTTTATTCAAATAGGTGCTAATCCGCTTTTCGCGGTAATTCCGAATACTTTTATGCACGATTATATTCAATTTTCCGGGGCTACTACCATAACTGCAGGAATGACTTCGGGGAGCATTACCCGTGAGGCAGTCCTGAAACGCAATCCGGATGTAATTTTTATCGTTACAATGGGAATTTTAGCAGATGAAGAAAAAAAACTATGGGAAAATTTTCCGCAATTGTCGGCAGCACGGGCAAAAAAGATTTTTATAATCGACTCCAAAATTGCCTGTACGCCCACTCCTGTTACTTTTGCTCAAACGCTTGAAATCATCTGCAAAAATGCGAAATAAAGTTTCAACGCAAAAAATACAGTTTATGCAAATCAGGTCGGTGGTTGTGTTGCTGCTGATTTTTATGTTGTTGCTGGTCGCTTCTGTTTGGTCGTTGCTTTCCGGCGATATCGAAATCGGTTGGAGAGATTTACCGCGGGTATTACAACAGCCCGAAAGTATGGATTATTCGGTGTTGATGCAGCTGCGTCTGCCACGATTGTTACTGGCTTTTTCGGTGGGAGCGGCGTTGAGTCTTTCGGGTGTTATATTGCAGGGGATTTATCGCAATCCGTTGGTCGAACCTTTTACGCTCGGAATTTCGGGTGGAGCTTCGTTGGGAGTGGCTTTGGTAATTGTTTCGGGAGTAACTCTCTCGTTGGGAACGTTTTTGCTTCCTGTGGCTGGTTTTACAGGTGCCTTTCTTACCTTTTTTTTGGTGTACGTTATTGGATTGGGTAAACGAAGTTCGAACATAAACAGGATGTTGCTTACCGGAGTGATGATCAGTTTTGTGTGTTCTTCCTTGTTGATGTTTTTGTTGTCCATATCTACTTCGGAGAGTTTGCACAATATTATTTTTTGGACGATGGGATCGTTGGAAGAACCGAACGATACATTGATCAAACTGATGGTTGGCGGAAGTATTCTGGTATTTATCATTACCCATTTCTTTGTTCATGCGCTGAATGCTTTACGTTTGGGCGAGGACGAAGCGGCTCATTTGGGCATAAACGTGCTGGTAACTGTGCGCACACTTTTTATTCTTACTTCGTTATTGACCGGGCTTTGCGTTTCCATTGCCGGAATTATCGGTTTTGTGGGATTAGTCATTCCGCATTTGATGCGCAAATTAGTTGGCTCGGATTATCGCATTCTGTTATCAGCCAGTTTTCTGGGTGGCGGACTTTTTCTCATTGTATGCGATGTTTTGGCGCGAACACTTATTGCTCCCAACGAATTGCCGGTAGGGGTTCTTACGGGAATTACAGGAGGCTTGGTTTTTATATTTTTATTGAGCAGAAAGGAAGTGAAATGGGAGAAATGAACGAATTGCTTCGCATTACGGATTTGAAAGGAGGCTACAAAAATTTCCATTTAAAGGAGGTGAATTTCCAACTGAATAAAGGAGATTTTGCCGGAATTATCGGGCCTAATGGATCGGGAAAATCTACATTATTAAAATTAATGATGGGCGATTTAAAACCTACAAAAGGAATGGTGTTGTTTGATGGAAACGATTTAAGCCGAATGACATCTCTGAAAAAAGCACAATCGATAGCTGTTGTTAATCAGCGTATTGCCGATACATCGATGACTGTGCTCGAATATGTTTTGTTGGGCAGGATACCTTATCGTCAGTTGTTTCAGTTTTTCGAGCGAAAAGAAGATATAGCTAAAGCCGAAAAATACATGGAAATGACCGGCATTCTGAAATACCGGAATGTGCCGCTGTCGTCGTTAAGCGGGGGCGAACAACAATTAGCTGCTGTAACTCGGGCGTTGACACAGGAGCCTCAATTGCTTTTGCTCGATGAGCCGACTTCGATGCTTGATATCAGTCATCAGGTGCAGGTGCTGGATTTGGTGAGTAAGCTCAATTGTGAATTAAGTTTGACGGTGTTGATGATTATTCACGATTTGAACCTGGCAAGTTCTTATTGCAATCGTTTGTTGCTTATGAAAAAAGGTAAACTGCATAAAGAAGGAACGCCACAGGAAGTGATTCAATATCAAATTATTGAAGATGTATATAAAACGGTGGTGGTGACGGGCGAAAATCCCGTAACAAAAAAACCAACTGTTTTTCTTGTACCTCACAGCCAGCTATATTCTCTAAAAAGGTAAGAAATGATTTATTGGAAATGTCGTTTTGGTTTTTTCTGAATACGGTATGTTTCGTCTATCAACTGACCATTTTCGTTCCGATAAAACCGTTGGTTTGTTGTAGAAGCATTCAAACCGCCTAAACTTTCCACATAAGGGCCAAGTTTCAAATAATCGAAACTATGGATGGAACAAAACTCGGGAAGTTTCGATTTCCCCGAATACCATGCCGTTTTTAATTGATATTTCTTTGTTTGCCGGATAAATAACGCGAGATATTCCACCATTTTCTGGTCGGCATCACCTCCCATAAAGCAGACACAGGTTATGGCATTTCCGTATTTATCGAGGAGTTGTTCAATGACGGTTTCATTTAAAATATCACCCGTATCTTCCTGCAAATAAGGGCTGTGACAACCCTTGCAACCGTTAGGACAGTTGCTTAGGTTGATAGCCAGCGTTACTTCACCGGGAATTTCCTGAAAAACAATATTATAACTGTGATACCGTAGCATAATGACGACGGGCGGCTTCTTTTTGACGATTTTCAGAGAAATTGCTTACACGTTTCATGTAACCGATAATACGGGTCAGGTAATCCACATTACGGCTTCCACAAACAGGGCATTCATGCAAATTGTTTTTGTCGATATGTCCGCAGTCGTTGCACACCGTGTTGGGAATATTGAATGTGAAATAGTTGCATCCTTCCTGTATGGACACACGAAGCAATTGTTTGTATTGCTCTTTGCTCAGGTGCTCATCCAAATTCATGTGCAAAGCCGAACCTCCGGTGAGATGTTCAATATATTTTCGGCCGTGCAGGCGGAATTTATCCACAATGTTCAACGATTCGTCTTCCACCACATAAAAGTAGCTGTTGTAGCAATCACGCTTCGATGTAAAACCAGACTCTTTATCCCATTTGGCATGTTTTACGCCCACATTTTCGGCCGGAATCATTTCGCAGTTGAACATCACATCTTTCGTGCGATACTTTTTGTTGTACGACTCAATCAATCCAAGCACTTCTTGTACAAACTCAACATATTTTGAATTATCGTTTATCTCAATTCCCAAAAACTCGGCAGCTTCTACCAATCCGTTTACACCGATGGTAAGGTATTGCCGACTCATATTGATATATCCTGCATC
>JBBIID010000133.1:0-2471 GCA_037446675.1 Paludibacter sp. | reverse complement strand
CTGATTGAGCGCTTATTTTTGCTGGAACATGGTCAACTTCCTCAAGGAAAAATAAATAATGCATTCCTCTTCGTGCCGAATGCTGGATACAACGGTTAAGATTGATGGTGAGTACGCTCTTCGATCCTGTGGAAACGCCCCCGGCTCCAAGCGTGTAACTGAATCCATTATCGGTAATTTCGTTACGAAGTCGGCAGCAACTGCTCAAAGAGTCGGCATTGTCGCTCATGTACGTGAAAAACGAATGTCCCGCTGCATACATTTCCGCGGTAAAGTCGCCATATTCTTTGTCTTTTACATCTCCATTGTCGCTAAGCAACGCCATGGTTTCAACGGGGAAAGTAAGCACCGCTTTGGTACGTTCCTGATTAAACCAGTTCATAAAACGCTTTTGCAGCCAATTCATCGATTCCCAGTGTGGTTTACTTCCGTTAGGGAATACGAAATGTTCGAATAAGCTGTCGAAATAATATCGATCGTAGTACGAGATATTCCAAAACACAGCCTGAAAATTGCGCGCTCCCGTCGGTTGATTGATGGAGTAAACAATTTGCTCAAAATAATCGGTAATTATTTTGTCGAGAGTTCGTTGTTTCTTCGATAAATCCACTGTTTTGTTTGGGAAAAGGTAGTAATCTTCACCGTACTCCAATCCGATGAAATAATTCATGTACATGAGAAATTCGGGTGTGGCGCAGGCTCCGCTCAGCATACTCGAAACCATGAATACCATGTTTACAAAGCCTCCGCAAAACGATTTCAGATTGGTAGGAGCTTTGGAGTTCCCGCCGATTGATGTTGTTCCTCCAATCAGCCAGGGGTACATGGTGATACTGGCGCAGTAATTTGCCAAACTCGTTTCATCATTTTTATAAATGAAATGTTGATTTAAAAGATCTATATATCTGTCGGATAATTCTTTTCCATACATTTCTTTTATGCGGTCGGTGAGCATACGACGATTGAGGCGGATAAAATTCGACTTTGGAAGTTCTCCTATCAGTGTCGCCATATTTTTGTTTTCTACATTGGCGTTGGCATCGTATTTACTGCCTGAAGCTGCATTTTTGGCATTACAGTAATCCATCAGGAATTCGAGTTTGTCGCGCACTTCGCGATCTTCCAAATGTTTTTGCCGATAAAGCATGTAAGCTTTTGCCACAGCGTAGTATCGTTCCGACATCAGCGCTATTTCCACCTGATTCTGAATTTCTTCTACCGTAATTTCGCTGGGGATGTTCACTCGGCAAAGAATGTTGGTGATCACATCGTCGGTAGCGAAACTACCTACCGACAAAAATGCCTTGCGAATGGCATTTTTTATTTTCTCAAGCGAAAACGCTTCTTTTTTCCCGTTTCGTTTAATGATATAATTATCCATGTTACATTATTTTTTTTTGAATGTGATTATTTCTGTAGTATTTAAATGATTTGATTATAAGGTGTTTGATAAGATAAAATGCAATCTGTTTATTTTTGAGGAAGGTTAACTTCTAAAGTCAACGATGTGTTGTAACTTTCCCACAACGAAGCATTTATTTTTTTGTGGATGGTGACAAACAACAGAGCAATTCCGGCCTTTTTTGGAGTGAAAGTGAAAGTTCCATTTTCATCGGCGTGGAGGTTGCTATTTCGTACATTCTCTACATCGTAAAGATCTTCCACCCGATGTTTTTCGTAATGTTCATTATCATATACAACCACTACGCGGGCATTAGGTACAGGTTTTCCATCCTGAAAAACAGTAAACGATATTTGGTTATTCAGAAACAATTGATTGGGCGACGAAAGCGGTATGATTTCCACACTTGTGTTCAATTTGTGTGGCTGGTAGTTCGGATTTCCTTTTGCAATATAGGTGTCGGCACAGCTGTAATATTGCATAAATGTCTTCTTTCCTTCCTTTTTTTGCATGTCATCTGCAAAATAAAGTTTTCCGTCGGCCGTTTCAACAGCTTTATATTTAGGACCTTTTCTCACTGCGGCATTAATACGATAAGTTCCTTCTTCGGTAAGTACCGGTTCAAGATAGATAGCGGCACGGGTTTTGGCATTCGGGGTCATGGTGGTTTGCTTTCCGTCGGGATTAATCAACGAAAAACAAGGAGAATCCATTGCAAAATCGGCCTGAAAAGGAAATTCTGTAAAAGAAGATTCAACCTGTAAGCGGTCGTGCTTTGGATTGAACAGGTTAGGTTTTAGAAACGGAACATGAGCACTGAGTGATGTAAATACAGCACAGCCAACGGCTATGAAAAATAACTTTAATGAGTTCATAAACTGAATTTTATAATTGTTTTGATAAACTAAGTCTCAGTACTGCGTTTTTCAGGCAAACATAAAATGATTATCCCGGCGATTGCTCAAATCAATTGAATTGACAAAGCATGCCCAAGACTATCGGAAAACTGTTGTTTCGAATCAGACCTGAAAAATAAATACGGGACGAGTGGATTGCCGGAACAACACAT
>JBBIID010000132.1:0-7740 GCA_037446675.1 Paludibacter sp. | reverse complement strand
TTCGACACCATACGAATGGGAAAAGCGCAGATTATGATAGCTGGAGGATCTGAGGCTGCCATCACAGAATCGTCGGTTGGTGGATTCAATTCGTCTCAGGCTCTATCAAAACGAAACGAGGATCCACAACGAGCCTCGCGTCCTTTTGATAAAGAAAGAGATGGTTTTGTTATTGGTGAAGGAGCCGGCGCACTCATTTTGGAGGAATTAGAACATGCGTTGAAAAGAGGTGCTGATATTTATGCCGAAATAGTTGGCGGAGGCATGGGTGCTGATGCTTATCACCTTACAGGAACACATCCCGAAGGATTGGGAGCATCTATTTGCATGCAAAAAGCATTACAGGATGCCGGAATTGATGTTTCGAAAATTGATTATGTAAATGCTCATGCCACTTCAACAGGAATTGGAGATATCAGCGAAGCAAAAGGAATTAAGCAAGTATTCGGGACTAATACTCCAACAATTACCGCAACCAAATCAATGACGGGACATCTTTTGGGAGCTGCAGGAGCTATCGAATCCATTATTTCCATCTTATCCATTCAGCATGATATTATTCCGGCGACAATCAATACCGAAAATCTCGATGAAAATTTACCGGATGATATAGATGTTGTTTTAAATAAATCCAGATACCAGGAAGTAAATTATGTGATGAACAATACTTTTGGCTTTGGCGGACATACGGCGTGCAGTATTTATAAAAAATTCAACAATTGAACTTTTGAACAAAGTAAAATTGAGCTTTTGAACAAACTTTAAACCTTCTTATCCGTTATATCTTTGCATCGTGAAATAAAAAACGATTTGCAAGATGAATACAAACAATAGCGGAATCAATAATTCAAAAACAGTTTTAGTGACAGGTGGTAGTGGCTTTGTAGGAAGCCACACCATCCTGCAACTTTTGCAACAAGGCTACAAAGTCAGAACTACGCTCCGATCACTTGCGCGAAAGCAGGAAGTGATGGACATGATGAAAACCGGTGGAATAACCGATTTTTCTTCCCTTACTTTTTACGAAACAGATCTTCTGAAAAACGATAACTGGAATGAAGCTGCGGCAGGCTGCGATTATGTGCTGCACGTGGCTTCTCCTATTTTTCTCCGTTTACCTAAAGACGAAGATGAAATGATTCGTCCGGCAGTGGAAGGTACACTTCGGGTACTAAAAGCCGCTCGCAATGCAGGAGTAAAACGAGTGGTGATGACTTCCAATTTTGGCGCTGTGGGCTACAGTCACAGGAATTCTTCAATGCCTATCACCGAGGAGAGCTGGACAAATCCGAACGAAAAAGGACTCTCCACATACAACAAATCAAAAGTATTGGCCGAGCGTGCTGCCTGGGATTTCATGCAACGCGAAGGCGGTAAGTTGGAACTAACTGTTATCAACCCCATGGGCATTTTCGGCCCGGCCTTAAATGCAGTTCTTTCAAGCGGATTCGGATTATTGCTCAATGTGTTGAACGGTAAAATGAAATCCATTCCTGACATTCGTTTGGGAATTGTGGACGTGCGCGATGTGGCCGATCTTCATATACGGGCTATGCTTCATCCACAAGCTGCCGGACAGCGCTTTCTTGCGTTGGCAGGAGGCACTATGTCGCTGTTGGAAATTTCTCGCTTTTTAAAGAAAGAAATGCCGGAAGTGGCCAAACATGCCTCATTAAAACCAATGCCAACGTGGCTTGTGCGAGTTGCGTCATTGTTTAACCCGCAAGCAAAAGCCATACTGCCATTAGTAGGAATCAACCGGAATGCCTCAAACGAAAAAGCTAAAACCTGGCTCGACTGGCAGCCCCGATCCAACGAAGATGCCATTCTGGCAACTGTAGAAAGTATAGTAAAATACAAACATATTTAATGCAAAAATGATAAACACAATATCATAGATGAAAGCTACTGAAATTACATCGTGCTACATAGGGCCTCAAATTTCGCCGGAGCAATTTATTCCCGAACATTTTTTCCTCTTTCTGGGCAAAGGAATCATGAAAGGATTTGATGGAAACAACGAATTTACGTTGAGCGCCGGAGAATACTGTTTAGCTTGTAAAAACCATTTGGCTCGTTACAACAAACAAAAAGATGAAGGTCAATTCGAAAAAGTGGTTATCGTTTTTGACGAAGCCTTTTTACGCAATTTCATGCAAACTCATCCCATTCCAAAGAGTACCTCGCCATCGCACAGTGCCTTTGTTATTCTGAAAAAGCACGAGCTGATCCCCCATTTTATTGCTTCGCTTATGCCCTATTACAGTCAGGGTGGGAATATCGACGAAACTTTTTCAAAAGTAAAGCGCGAAGAACTTCTGTTGATATTGATGAAAATCAATCCCGAAATTATTCCTGTGCTGTTTGACTTTGGCATTCCCGAAAAGATTGATTTGGAAGCGTACATGAACCGAAACTACAAATTCAATGTAAGCATGGAACGGTTTGCTTACCTTACCGGACGCAGTTTGTCGTCGTTCAAACGCGACTTTAAACAGATATTCCGGGAATCGCCCAGCCGTTGGCTCACCAAAAGGCGGCTGCAAGAAGCGCATTTTCTTATTCAGAAAAAAGAACGGAAACCTATTGACTTTTATCTGGATCTTGGGTTCGAGGACTTGTCGCACTTTTCGTTTGCATTCAAAAAAGAGTTCGGATATTCACCTTCCGAACTGGTCATAAAACATATTTAAAACAAAATGAAACAAATAAAAATTATTCTTACCGGAGCAACCGGAATGGTTGGCGAAGGTGTGTTGCTGGAATGCCTGCAGCATCCGGCTGTAAGCGAAATCTTAATGCTCAACCGCCGGCATTTCAATCTGCAACATCCCAAACTGAAAGAATTGATTATCCCTGATTTTTTACAGCTCGAAAATGTACGTGTTCAACTACAAGGGTACGATGCTTGTTTTTATTGCGCGGGAATAAGTTCTGTGGGAATGAGTGAGGCTGATTACACAAAAATCACTTACGACACTACTTTACATTTTGCAACCGTACTGAAAGAGCTGAATCCTGATCTTACTTTTCATTATGTTTCGGGAGGTAGCACCGATAGCACCGAAAAAGGCAAAGTAATGTGGGCGCGCGTGAAAGGACGCACAGAAAACGATCTGAACAGGTTATTTCCGGGTAAACAGTACAATTTTCGTCCGGGATTGATGAAGGCAGTGAAAGGTCAGCAGAATTTCAGAGGCTACAATCGTTACGTGAAAATTTTGTATCCGGTTATGTCGTTGATTTTTCCGTCGTGCAGTTTACAAGATATCGCACGAGCCATGATTCATTGCACCATTAACGGTTACAGTAAAAACATTTTGGAGGTAAAAGACATTCTATTTCAATCGAAGTTAAATCAATGAAACTATTAAAACGCATCATGCTGATTTTTATTTGTGTACTTGTGCTGTTTGCAGGAATTGTTCTCCTCTACATGCAGCTTCCGGCGTTTGGAAGCGCTCCTTCGGGCGAACGACTGGAAAAAATGATGAAGTCTCCACACTACAAAAACGGAACATTCGAAAATGAAGAATTTACTCCTGAAATTACCAAAGGATATTCGTTTTTCAGAGTGATGTTCGACTTTATGTTCCGAAAAAATCCCGATTTGATTCCCAAAGATTCCCTGCCATCTGTTATGACCGATTTGCATGCTCTTCCTACCGATTCCGATCTGTTGGTTTGGTTCGGACATTCGTCGTACTACCTGCAGGTGAATGGAAAAAAATTTCTGGTCGATCCTGTTTTCAGCAACAATGCATCTCCCGTTCCCGGCTCCAATAAGGCATTCAAAGGAAGCAATGTGTATTCGGTGGAAGATATTCCGGCTATTGATTACCTGCTCATTTCGCACGATCATTACGATCATTTGGATTATGCCACCGTCAAAGGACTGAAAGATAAAGTGCGCTACGTGATTTGCGGACTGGGAGTTGGCGCTCATTTGGAACGCTGGGGTTATCCTGCCGACCGGATTATCGAAAAAGACTGGGACGAAACGGTTGATTTGGGAAACGGCATGAAAATTCATACGCTGACCGCCCGCCATTTTTCGGGTCGAAAGTTCAAACGGAATAACACGCTCTGGCTTTCTTTTTTATTGGAAACAAGCTATAAAAAATATTTTCTCGGAGGCGATAGCGGTTATGGCAAACATTTTGCCCGGATCGGGAAACAGTTTGGTCCAATCGATTTGGCTATTTTGGAAAACGGGCAGTACAACATAGCCTGGCACGCCATTCATTGCTTGCCGGAAGAAACGCTGAAAGCCGCCAAAGATTTGCGCGCAAAACAGCTCATGCCTGTCCATTCATCCAAATTTGCGCTTGGCATGCATGCCTGGTACGAACCGTTGGACGAAATCAGCCGTTTAAATAGCGCCTATCATTTTCCCCTTGTCACACCTATGATTGGCGAAGTGGTAAACCTGAATAACGACAGTCAGGTATTTAAAGAATGGTGGAAAGCCAGCAAATAACATAAATCCGTGCATTGCTTTATCGGACTATTCCCGCTATTGAGCTGCACGGCAAAGCAATTTGAGCTTTACGCCAAAACCAGGCAATAAATCTACATCTATCTTTGCAGAAAAAAAAGATATGAAAAAAATAGTTTTAATAACAGGTGCATCAGCCGGGATTGGTAAATCAACGGCTCGTTTTTTAGCTCAAAATGGTTTTGTGGTATATGGTGCGGCTCGACGCATTGATAAAATGAAAGAACTGGAAGCCGAAGGAATTTCAATCATTCCAATGGATGTGACCAGTGATGATTCCATGCAAAAAGGTGTTGACCGGATTATCGCCAAAGAAGGACGTATCGATATCCTGATTAATAATGCCGGATTCGGGTCTTATGGTGCTGTGGAGGATGTGTCGATGCAGGATGCCAAATATCAGTTGGAAGTCAACGTTTTCGGTGCTGCCCGTCTTATTCAGTTGGTACTTCCGTACATGCGCCAACAGCATTACGGCAAAATTATCAACATTTCATCCATTGGTGGTAAAATGGCCACGCCGTTTGGTGGTTGGTATCATGCCAGTAAATTTGCCATCGAAGGATTGAGTGACAGTTTGCGAAACGAGGTACGTCAGTTCGGAGTGGATGTAATTGTCATCGAACCGGGAGGTATTGCCTCCGAATGGGCCGGCATTGCTTTCGATAGCATGAGAAAAGTATCGGGCAATACTGCTTACAAATCGATGGTCGAAAAAATGTCCAAAAGGTTGGACGGCATGACCGAAGGTAAAAATCCCGATCCTATCCTTATTGCCCGGTTAATACTGAAAGCAATCACCACTGCACGTCCCAAAGCGAGGTATTCGGATGGTTACATGGCAAAACCATTTTTGTTTTTCCGTTGGTTTTTGACCGACAGACTATTGGATAGGATTATTATGAGTCAAATAAAATAACGAAACCTATGTCAAATACCCTTCAGCATTATATACTGTATTCGTGTGTGGAGAAAATAGAGAAAGGGCATGAACAGTTTGTTCCTGAGCATGCTCTCTCTTATCTTTTATCGGGTGAAATTGAGTTTTTTACTGAAAAAGGCAGGGAAAAAGCCGAGGAAGGGTGCATTGCGCTTATCCGGCGAAATCAGCTGGCAAAAGCAGTAAAAATACCACCTAAAGACGGCAGTGAGCTGAAATCGGTGAATATCTTTCTCACTCAGGATATATTGCGTAGGTTTGCCGAGGATAATAATATTCATAATCAGAAGCGATACAGCGGCGAATCTATCCTGTTAGTGCCCGATACGCCCTTTATAAAAGCTTATTTCGCTTCGCTGATTCCGTACTTTGAACAGCCCGAAGAACTGACGAACAATCTGGCCGAGATTAAAACCAGAGAAGCGATAGAACTTCTTCTGAAAATATCGCCGCAGTTCAGGGAAGTGTTGTTCGATTTCAACGAACCGTACAAAATTGATCTTGAATCTTACATGAACCGGAACTTCATGTTTAATGTGCCTATTGAAAAATTTGCTAAACTTACGGGGCGAAGCCTGGCTACGTTCAAACGCGATTTCAATAAAACTTTTCAAATTCCACCACAGCGCTGGTTGCTGAAAAAACGACTCGATCATGCTCATTTTCTTATCTCACAACAACATCTGAAACCCACGGAGGCTTACGTGGATGCCGGCTTTGAAAATCTCTCGCATTTTTCTTCAGCATTTAAGCAAATGTACGGGTACAATCCATCGGAATTAGTTGCCAAAAAGATAGGGTTATTTATGTAATCTCATATTGGCAGCAATTGACGTATTATTGTCATTTGAGACAAAACATTAATATTGTAATTTTGCAGCATAAAAGAAACAGAGAATTATAACTCACATAAAAACTAAAATTATGATCAAAGTTGCTATTAATGGATTTGGCCGGATAGGACGTCTGGCTTTCCGAGAAATGATTGACAACGACAAGCTGGAAATTATTGCTATTAATGATTTGAGTGCTCCATCCATGCTGGCTTATTTACTGAAATATGATTCTGTGCAGGGAACATTAAAAAAAGAAGTAAGTCACACGGAAAAATCGTTAATTATCGATGGAAAAGAAATTGCCGTATATGCAGAAAAAGATCCAAGCAAATTACCATGGGGAAACCTCCAGATTGATCTTGTACTCGAATGTACCGGTATTTTTGAATCGCGCGAAAAAGCATCAGCACACTTAGTGGCCGGAGCAAAAAAAGTGATCATTTCGGCACCATCCGACAAAGATGTAAAAACGATTGTTTACAATGTTAATCATGATATTTTGAATCACGATGACAACCTTATCAGCTGTGCTTCCTGTACTACCAATTGTTTAGCACCCATGGCGAAAGTCCTTCATGATAATTTTGGAATCGTTGCCGGACAAATGACGACCATACATGCCTACACAAACTCGCAACCATTGATGGATACGCCAGATCCTAAAATAAATTTCAGAAAATCGCGGGCTGCTGCCGACAGCATTATTCCTTATACTACCGGAGCAGCAAAAGCGATTGGGTTGGTTATTCCTGAATTGAAAGGAAAACTCGACGGATCGTCGCAACGCGTTCCCGTCCATTCAGGATCGGTGGTAGAGTTGTTCACATTACTCGAAAAAAATGTTACTGTAGATGAGATCAACGCAACTATGAAAGCGGCCATGAATGAATCCTACGGATACACCGAAGATCCTATTGTTTCAACAGATGTGGTTGGCATAAATTATGGATCACTTTTCGATGCCACACAAACCAAAATTGTAACTGTAGGTGAAAAACAGTTAGTTAAAACCGTTTCGTGGTATGATAACGAAATGTCATTTGTATCGCAAATGGTGCGTACCGCCATTTATTATGGTAATCTGTAAAAAAACTGACGAGGGTGTCCAATAAGTAAACAGAACGCAAATTACGCAAATGAATGTCAATTCACATAATCAATTGAAATTTAATTATTTATAAATAATTATTAAAAATAAATTTGTGAAAATTTGCGTTCAAAAAAAACACATAAGAGACACCCTCATTCATATTACTGCCGAAGAAAAACTTTTACGATAATCGCTCGGTGTTGTTTTCAAGTGGCGCAAAAACAATCGACGCAACCCATCTGCATTTGCTACTCCACATTCGACCGAAATTTCTTCAATGGTTAAGTGAGTTTCTTCCAAACGCCTTCGGGCTGTTTCAAGCCTCATCTTCTCAATATATTTTGCTGGAGTAATACCCGTTTCGCGTAAAAAAACA
>JBBIID010000131.1:4138-7774 GCA_037446675.1 Paludibacter sp. | reverse complement strand
ACTATTCAGAGATTTAATTTCAACTACAATTTTCTTATTTCCGTACTCGCAGGTGGCTTTCCCGAAACCGGTCATGGATTGTATCATTTTAGAATGTTTTGTTTGGAAAGAGCTTGCACTCTTTTAATTAATAATTTATATATGTTTTTCTGAGTATTGAATCATATTTCATACAAAAGTACAAATTATATTTAAAATGTCTTACGTTCATTATTATATAGGTGAGATTTGTAGTTTTTAGATTTCCGTACTATCAATTTAATAAAATGGAGGTCTTTTCTTTTTCTATTTAAAAATTGTTTTTTACCTTTGTGTATCAAAAATAAAGAGAATAGTGAAAAGTTTTGCACATACATTTTATTGGCGTTTGCAAAAGATTATTGCAAGCAATAGATTTTTGTAGCCTTTTATATGTGTTTAACGCCACAATAATATAACCAAAGCCTGTTGTTTGAAAAAATGACAGGCTTTTTTAATTCGAATACAAATAAATTAGTTTAATAAATAAAATCACATTATGGAAAAAACAAAGAAATTTCTGTTAGCGGAAAAAGAATTACCTTTAAAATGGTATAATATCGTTGCCGATATGCCAACTAAACCGATGCCGATGTTGCATCCGGGCACAAAACAACCCATAAAAGAAGAAGATTTATATCCTCTTTTTGCAAAAGATTTGGCTAAACAAGAAATGAATCAAAGTGATCCTTGGATTGAAATTCCGGAAGAGGTTCGCGATAAATATAAAATCTACCGCCCTACTCCACTGGTTCGCGCTTACAATCTTGAGAAAGCATTGGACACTCCGGCGCATATTTATTTTAAAAACGAAAGCGTAAGCCCTGTAGGTTCTCATAAACTTAACTCTGCGTTAGCTCAAGCTTATTATTGCAAAAAAGAAGGAACTACCAATATTACAACCGAAACAGGTGCCGGACAATGGGGAACTGCATTATCATTTGCCGCTAAAACATTTGGTTTGGAACTGGCCGTTTACATGGTGAAAATCAGCTACGAACAAAAACCATATCGTCGCTCATTGATGCAAACATGGGGTGCTCAGGTAATTCCATCTCCAAGTATGTCCACAAAATCTGGGCGCAAAACGATTACCGAACAACCAAGTTATCAAGGTAGTTTAGGGACTGCCATTTCGGAAGCTATCGAATTGGCAATGAGTACTCCAAACTGTAAATATACTTTGGGTAGCGTGTTGAATCATGTTTCGCTACACCAAACTGTAATTGGTCTTGAAGCTGAAAAACAAATGGAAATGGCCGGAGAATATCCGGATATTGTTATCGGATGTTTTGGCGGAGGATCCAATTTTTCCGGTTTGGCCTTCCCATTTATGCGCCATAATATTAAAGAAGGAAAGAAAACTCGTTTTATCGCAGCAGAACCGGCATCGTGTCCAAAACTGACCCGCGGTAAATTTGAATACGATTTTGGTGATGAAGCCGGTTACACTCCTCTTTTACCAATGTTTACTTTAGGCCATAACTTTGCTCCTGCTCATATTCACGCCGGAGGGTTGCGTTATCATGGTGCGGGAACAATCGTGAGTCAATTGCTAAAAGATAAGATGATGGAGGCTGTTGATATTAAGCAACTCGATTCTTTCAATGCGGGAGTATTATTTGCTCAAACGGAAGGAATTGTGCCTGCTCCGGAATCGGCTCACGCTATTGCTTCAGCAATTAACGAAGCATTGAAATGTAAAGAAGAAGGCACTAAAAAAACTATTTTGTTTAATCTTTCAGGTCATGGATTGGTAGATATGGCAGCTTACGATCAATATCTTGCTGGTGATTTGGTGAACTACTCATTGTCTGACGAAGAAATTACAAACAATGTAAGTAAGCTTGAAAAATTAGCTTAGAAATTAAAATCGTATTTTGAGAAAGGCAGAAAATCAGTATTTGATTTTCTGCCTTTTTTCTGCTCATCTCAATTCCCTAAAAAAATCAACTTTTTTGTTTGTTTTATTAAAATAACTAGCCAAAGAAAAACACTTTAGTATTGTTACTATAAGTTCAGTATTGGTTAGTCGATTAAACCCTATATAATATTGCCGAAAAAACGCATATATATGCTATCTTTCTGATTATCAGAGGAAAGAAAAAATATTAAAATTTATTGCCTATTTCCTTGAAAATGAGATTTTTTTCATGTACTTTTGCACTCAAATTCAAATACGGAAAAATTTCTGTAATTAGCCTCCAAACAGCTAAATATTTCTAGCTTTTTCGTACCAATTTTTTCGATCTCCAAGACTAATTTTTTATTAACAATCAAATATCTTCTATTTCTTATGAAACCATCTCATATCGAGCATTTAGGCATTGCTGTAAAAAGCCTGGAAACTGCTATTCCTTATTACGAAAATGTTTTAGGATTAACTTGTTATGCAATTGAAGAAGTTCCTGAACAAAAAGTAAGAACTGCTTTTTTCAAAGTTGGACAAACTAAAATTGAGCTTTTAGAGTCGACTGATCCGGAAGGTCCTGTAGGTAAATTTATTGAAAAGAAAGGCGAAGGTGTTCACCACGTGGCATTTGCGGTTGAAAATCTTCAAGCCAAATTAGATCTTGCTGCTGAACGCGGAATTGCACTTATCGACAAACAACCACGCAAAGGAGCTGAAGGCTTAAACATTGCTTTTTTACACCCAAAATCTACTTTCGGAGTTCTTACTGAACTTTGTGAAAATCCTAACAAATAAATTTATTAAATAATTATAATTAATTGGTTGAACAGGTGCTTTTAACACAATAATACAGCATCTGTTGAGCCAATTATTCATTATTACAGGTATAAAAAAATTCAGCATTTATGGAAAATCAACAAAAAGTTAAAAATCTGATTGACCTCAGAGTGCAGGCCAAATTAGGTGGAGGTGAAAAAAGAATTGCTTCTCAACATTCAAAAGGAAAATTTACAGCTCGTGAAAGAATTCACATGTTATTGGACGAAGGTAGTTTCGAAGAGTTTGACATGTTTGTTACTCATCGTTGCAATAACTTTGGGTTAGAGAAAGAAAAGTATTTAGGAGATGGTGTTGTTACTGGACATGGTACGGTAGATGGACGTACAGTATTTGTTTACGCTCAAGATTTTACAGTTTTTGGAGGTTCATTGTCGGAAACAATGGCGCTGAAAATTTGCAAAGTAATGGATATGGCTATGAAAATGGGCTGTCCTGTAATTGGAATTAATGATTCGGGAGGTGCACGTATTCAGGAAGGTGTTACTTCGTTGGCAGGTTATGCTGAGATTTTCGAACGCAACATTCTAGCTTCTGGTGTAATTCCTCAGATCTCTGCTATTTTTGGTCCTTGTGCCGGTGGAGCTGTATATTCTCCTGCCCTCACCGATTTTATTCTGATGACAGAGCAAAATTCTTATATGTTTGTTACAGGTCCAAAAGTCGTAAAATCAGTTACTGGAGAAGATATTACAACAGATGATCTTGGAGGTGCCGATGTTCATGCCCGCAAATCAGGAGTTTCTCATTTCCGTGTCGAAGATGAAGAAACTGGAATCAAAACAATCCGTGAGTTAATTTCATATTTACCTCAAAATAATCTTGAAGAGGCTCCGATAGAAAACTGTTCAGATCCAATTAATCGTCTT
>JBBIID010000131.1:0-4128 GCA_037446675.1 Paludibacter sp. | reverse complement strand
GATGCATTGAATACCATTGTTCCCGATAATCCAAATACTCCGTATGACATGAAATCGGTGATTGCCGGAATTGTTGATAACGGAAAATTTCTTGAAGTACACGCCGATTATGCTCGCAATATCATTGTAGGATTTGCTCGTTTCAACGGAATTTCAACAGGTATTATTGCAAACCAACCGAACTTTTTAGCTGGTGTTCTCGATTGTGATGCTTCGCGTAAAGCTGCTCGTTTTGTACGTTTTTGCGATGCATTCAACATTCCTATTCTTACATTGGTAGATGTTCCGGGATTCTTGCCTGGTTCTGGTCAGGAATATTCAGGAATCATTGTTCATGGAGCAAAATTAATGTTTGCTTATGGTGAAGCTACAGTTCCGAAAGTAACCATTACTCTTCGTAAATCGTATGGAGGAGCGCATGACGTAATGAGCTGTAAACAATTGCGTGGCGATTTTAATTACGCATGGCCAACCGCCGAAATTGCAGTTATGGGTGCTGCCGGAGCTATCGAAGTACTCGAAGGAAGATCAATTGCCGCTATCAGCGATCCTGCTGAAAAAGCAAAATTTGTAGAAGATAAGGTTAATGAATACAAGGATAAATTTGCAAATCCTTATCAAGCTGCCGCTTACGGTTATATTGACGATGTTATTGAGCCACGTAATACCCGTTTCCGCATTATTCGTGCATTCCAGGCATTACAAACCAAGAAAGTGGTTAATCCGTTAAAGAAACATTCAAATATCCCATTGTAATTATATTATGAATATATTATCAGTAAACTGGGCAAATGCCTTTGATATAGTGGGATTTGGTATAGTTATGGTGTTTATTTTATTAATTCTGTTGGTAATAGTATTGAACCTTTTCAGCAAAATTATAGCACCAACTGTAAAAGTTCCAAAGAAATCAGCTACGACCCCTGAAGTTTCAGCAACTACAATAGAGAATATTGTAGAGTACGACGAAGAACATCTTTCTGCAAACGACAGTGCAGCAATTGCAATGGCTTTGCATTTATATTATGCAGAAGTGCACGACGACGAAAGCGCCATAATCACAATCAAAACAGTAGAAAGACGTTATTCTCCGTGGAGTTCAAAAATTTATGGCATTAATAATTTAGTAAAATAATTGAGTTATGAAAAAATTCAAATTTAAAATAAACGGTAGCGAATACGAAGTTTCGGTAAATGAAGTAGAACAAAATGTTGCTGAAATTGAAGTTAATGGCACGCCTTTCACTGTTGAAATCGAAAAACAAGATAAATCAAACCCTCTGACTTTAAACAGAAAGCCAGCTGGTAAAGTGAATCCAATTCTTACCCCGAATAAAGTGGTAACAGCAAGTTCTATTAAAGCTCCGCTTCCTGGAAATATAATTAAAGTGCTTGTAAAGATTGGACAAAACGTGAAACGTGGAGATATTTTGATGACGATGGAATCCATGAAAATGGAAAATAACATTTTGGCGGAACAAAATGGTATTATCAAAAATATACATGTAGAACCGGGTCAGGTTGTAATGCAGGACGATATTCTGATTGACTTCGAAGGTTCTGAAATGGAAGAAATACCTGCTCAACCGGTAGTTGAAACACCAAAAGTGGAAACTGCTCCCGCACCTAAAAAACAAGAAGCACCAAAAGCTGCTGGCGTTAAAACAATTAAATCACCCCTTCCGGGAAGCATTATAAAAGTTGTAGCTACAGTAGGGAAAAAAGTAAAACGTGGAGAAGTGTTGTTGACATTGGAATCCATGAAAATGGAAAACAATATTTTGGCTGAAAAGGATGGTGAAATCAAAGCAATTCATGTGCAACAAGGCCAGACTGTAATGCAGGATGATGCTTTGTTTGATATTGAATAATCATTTGTAAAACAGTAGATAAATGATGAAAACAAAAAAATATATTTTATTGATAATTGCATTTTTGTGCTCCTTTGCCCCTTTGGCGACCTTTGCTCAAACAGAAGGACATGCGAGTGTAAAAAGCGATTCCGTTCAAACAATTCAGGCAAGCCAAACAGCAGGTTCTGATTCCGGATTGGCATTCATTGAAAAAAGTTTTGAGAAATTCGTTCAAAGTATGGGATTTTTCAATCTTACATGGCAAACTATTTTAATGATTTTTATTGCATGCTTACTTTTGTATCTTGCAATAGTAAAAGGATTTGAGCCACTCCTTTTATTGCCAATTGCTTTTGGGATGCTCTTGACCAATCTGCCGCTAGCAGGGCTTTATAATCCTGATTTATTTGCTGGCGGACATGTTCATTGGAGTCAGTTTGGTGATGGAGCAGGATTGCTTGATTATTTGTATCTTGGCGTAAAACTGGGTATCTATCCGTGTTTGATCTTTATTGGAGTTGGTGCTATGACCGATTTCGGTCCAATGCTTGCGAATCCTAAAAGTTTATTACTTGGTGCAGCAGCTCAGCTAGGTATTTTTGCCACCTATTTAGGTGCTATTGCATTAGGTTTTTTGCCAAAAGAAGCTGCTTCAATCGGTATTATTGGTGGAGCTGATGGGCCGACGGCAATTTATCTGACAACTCGTCTTGCTCCTGAATTACTTGGTCCAATTGCCGTAGCTGCTTATTCGTATATGGCTTTAGTTCCTGTTATTCAACCTCCTATTATGCGTTTATTAACAACAAAAAAGGAAAGAGCAATAAAGATGAAACAATTACGTATTGTTTCGAAAAAGGAAAAAATTATTTTCCCAATTTTTGCTACTGCTTTTGTGTCTTTGTTATTGCCACCTGCCGCTCCGCTTATTGGTAGTTTAATGGTTGGTAATTTGTTGAAAGAAAGTGGAGTTGCAGAACGCTTAAGCAAAACAGTTCAAAATGAGTTGATGAATATAGTAACAATATTCCTCGGAATAACTGTTGGTGCTACTGCTACTTCAACTGCATTTTTAAATTTAAAGACAATTGAAATTTTAGCAATTGGAATTATTGCATTTTCATTTGGTACTGCCGGTGGAGTTTTACTTGCAAAATTCATGAACTTGTTCACAAAAGAAAAAGTAAACCCATTAATCGGCTCTGCTGGTGTTTCGGCAGTTCCAATGGCTGCCCGTGTTTCGCAGGTAGTTGGTCAGGAAACCGATCCCGGAAATTTCCTTTTAATGCACGCTATGGGTCCTAATGTTGCAGGAGTTATCGGATCGGCTGTTGCTGCCGGATTATTGCTTACAATGTTAACATAAAAATCTGCTTGTTTATATAACAGCAAAAATTTATATAATTTAAAAGACTGAATTTGGAAGAACCAAATTCAGTCTTTTTTTTGTTTCTATTTTAGTAAAATTGCTGTTGTTTTTTTAAAATTAATTTTTAATCTTTGTAAAAACATACTTCTTTCTTTTGTGTAACAACACATTAATTCAATTTTTACACTGAATTTCTGTCTATCTTATAAAGATAACATTCTGTAAAGCATTAAATGTAAGCACTTTTAGCCGCTTACTAAATTTAAAGCTTATATTCTCATTTTGTATTTTTTTTGCTTAATTATATATCATAAATCTAAAATATTTATTAATGGAAAATCAACAAAAAGTTAAACAACTAATCGACCTGAGGGCGCAAGCCAAATTAGGTGGAGGCGAAAAAAGAATTGCAGCACAGCATTCTAAAGGCAAATACACTGCCCGTGAAAGAATAGAAATGCTATTGGATGAAGGTAGTTTTGAAGAGTTGGACATGTTTGTAACGCATCGTTGCAACAATTTTGGACTTGAGAACGAAAAATATCTGGGTGATGGCGTTATTACCGGTCACGGAACTATTGATGGTAGAATCGTGTATGTTTTTGCTCAGGATTTTACTGTATTCGGAGGATCTTTGTCGGAGACAATGGCGCTGAAAATTTGTAAAATCATGGATATGGCCATGAAAATGGGCTGTCCTGTTATTGGAGTAAATGATTCCGGAGGGGCACGTATTCAGGAAGGTGTTACATCATTAGCCGGATACGCCGAAATTTTCGAGCGCAATATTCTTGCTTCGGGTGTAATCCCTCAAATTTCTGCTATTTTCGGACCCTGTGCCGGCGGTGCTGTGTATTCGCCAGCTCTTACCGATTTCGTTTTGATGACTGAGAATAATTCGTACAT